>CACXGH010000064.1 GCA_902767175.1 uncultured Ruminococcus sp. | reverse complement strand
GCAACAGTTGCTGTAGCAGTAAGCGTTGAAGAAGCTGCTAAGGAAGGCAAGTTCTAAGGAACTTTTATTATCATCATATTATAACAGACACGGTGTTCATTTTTGTCACCGTGTCTGTTTTTGTTGTTTTTATCTTTATTATAATTATCAAGACGGGTTCAGGAATGTGTAATAATAGTGCATCGGGTGTCAGGGCAGAGCAATGACTGTATCTATAGGTTAAAGTGATGAAACTATTGAAACACCGTTATTCATACAGCACCTGAAAAGACCGGACAGCCCAAAAGGGGTATCCGGTCTGTGTTTTTTAACCAATATATTCCATTACCTGAACGCTGCGTGTCATAAAGCCTTCCATTTCTTCGGCTGTAAGTTTCCGCTGACTCATCAGTGCAAGGTCAAAGATGTGACGGCAGAGAAGGTCTCTCTTCTCCTTATCAAGCCCGGAGAGCTTCTTTACAACACTGTTCGATGAATTTACAATAAGCGTCTCTGAAACGTGACTTACTTCTCCGAACATATTTCCGTATATCTTGCTGATGTCGCTCATACGTCGCTCGTATTCGTTTATTGTCAGAATGGCAGGTGTATTTTCTGTCTTGAGGTTTTCAGTCTTTATCTCAAGCTTTTCCATATTCAGAGCGTCCTTGAAGAACTGTACAAGCTCCTCGCCGTTATCGGTCTTTTCGTCGGATTTAAGAGCTTCACCGACCTCGGAGTCTATTCTTACAAACTTAGTACCCTGCTCCATATACTCAAGGAAGGTGACAAAATGAGCGTCTATATTATGCTCCATAATTACAGCGTCAAGTCCGTTATCCTTGAATATCTTTATATACTGTCCCTGTACATCGGTGCTTGATACATAGTATACCTTATCGTTCTGCTTGGGAAGCTCAGAGAAGGTCTTGTAATCGCCGTTGATGCTCTTGAACAGCAGAATATCCTTCACTCTCTCGTAGAACTTCTCGTCCTTAATGCAGCCGAACTTGATGAACGGGGATATATCGTCCCAATAGCTCTCGTATGACTTGCGTTCGTTCTTGAATACAGAGGTGAGCTTATCAGCCACCTTCTTGGTGATATGTCTGGATATCTTGGCTACTTCTCCATCATTCTGCAGGAATGAACGTGATACATTGAGCGGAAGGTCGGGGCAGTCGATAACGCCTTTCAGCAGCATGAGAAACTCAGGTACTACCTCCTTGATGTTGTCGGCAATATATACCTGATTTGCAAACAGCTTTATCTCGCCCGGCATGACCTGAAGCTTATCGGTCTGCTTCGGGAAGTAAAGTATTCCCTTTAGTCTGAACGGGTAGTCCACATTAAGATGTATCCAGAACAGGGGCAGATTCATGTCCGTGAAAGTCTCACGGTAGAAGTCCTCATATTCCTCAGTGGTGCAGTCCTTAGGAGCTTTCAGCCACAGGGGAGAGATATTATTTATGGGCTTTTCCTCTGTTTTTGTCCCGTCAGTATTTTCTTCCTTTGTGTCCTCGTCTTTCTTTTCCTCGACCGAGGTAAAGAATATCTCATAGGGCATAAAATGACAGTATTTTCCGATTATTTCTCTGAGCTTGTATTCAGTCAGGAACTCTTTTCCGTCCTCGGAAATGTGCATTATAATGCTTGTTCCTTTTTCTGTTCTTGTACCCTCGCTGATCTCGTATGTATGGCTGCCGTCACTCTCCCAATGAACAGGAGCAGAACCCTTCTTATAGGAGAGTGTCTCTATTTCAACATTCTCCGAAACCATATATGCCGAATAAAAGCCAAGTCCGAAATGACCTATAATGCCTGCATCGGCATCTGTCTGGTCTTTGTACTTTTCAAGAAATTCCTGTGCGCCTGAAAATGCGATCTGAGCAATGTATTTCTCGACCTCTTCCTCAGTCATGCCGATACCGTTGTCGGTAACGGTTATTGTCTTTGCGTTCTTGTCAAGGATAATGTCTATTCGAGGCTTGATATTGTCGTCATCGGCTTCTCCGATAAGACACAGACTCTGATATTTTTTTATAGCATCGCATGAGTTAGCTGCGATCTCTCTTATGAAAATATCCTTGTCTGAATAAAGCCACTTTTTGATTATCGGAAACAGATTTTCCGAATCGACCTTGATCTGACCTTCTCTTTTCATTTTTATTACCTCCATATTTGAAAATGTATGAGAGCATTTATTATAAAAGGTATCTGTTTTCATCTCAGAACAGTATCAGGTAAACAGAAAAGCCCTCATATTATATGATCAAGTGTTTATCAGGTATCAGTATTTGACATATTTCTTTCAAGCCATTGCTGATAAGTCATAAGCACTTTTCTCGGCTTTGCACCTTCGTGGGGCCCTACAATTCCCATTTGCTCCATCTCGTCAATAAGTCTTCCTGCTCTCGCATAACCCAGACGAAGCCTTCTCTGCAGCAGTGAGGTAGATGCCTGTCCTGCTTCAACTACACATTGTATTGCCTGCTCCATCATCGGATCGGCATCACCGTCTGCGTTGTCATTCTGCTTGGTGCTGTTCTCTGCAACAGCACTTCGCTCGATCTCATCAATGACATCTTTGTCGTATTCGACTGACTTGTTTTTCTTTATAAATTCTATAATGCCTTCTATTTCGTCATCGTCTACAAAGCAGCCCTGAACTCTGAGCGGCTTTGTTGTGCCGATAGGGGAGTAGAGCATATCACCACGTCCAAGAAGCTTTTCGGCTCCTGATGTATCGAGTATTGTTCTTGAGTCTATCTGGGATTTCACCGCAAATGCAATACGGCTCGGCACGTTTGCCTTGATAAGACCTGTAATGACATCAACAGAAGGACGCTGTGTTGCGATAACCAAATGCATACCTGCAGCACGGGCCATCTGTGCGAGCCGGCATATAGACTCCTCTACTTCATTCGGTGCTGCCATCATAAGGTCGGCAAGCTCGTCTATTACAATAACTATATTGCACATCTTCTCAAGCTTGCGTTTTTCCTTCGGCTTGTCTTCATTGTTTTTAAGCTCTGCCTGTGCCTGGGCGAGCATCTCGTCCTCCTCAAAGGTTCTCTCGCTGTCATCGGTATAATTGTCGGATATCTCTGCATTCTGCTTGTCAACAAGTCTGTTGTAGCCGTGCATATCCCTTACGTTATATTCTGCAAAGGTCTTGTACCTTTCAAGCATTTCGTTGACTGCCCAATTCAGAGCGCCTGCGGCTTTTCTCGGATCTGTAACAACAGGTACAAGAAGATGGGGTATACCGTTATATACTCCAAGCTCAACGACCTTCGGATCTATAAGTATGAGCTTGACTTCATCGGGAGATGATTTATACAGCAGACTTACGAGCATTGAGTTGATACATACTGACTTACCTGAGCCTGTAGAGCCTGCGATAAGCAGGTGAGGCATTTTTGCAAGGTCTGCAAGCATTATCTTTCCTGCAATGTCCTTTCCGAGAGCTACAGTAAGCCTGCTCTTAGCCTTCTGGAACTCACCCGATTCGACAAGACTTCTCATCTTGACGACGGTTACGTTTTTGTTCGGAACTTCAATTCCTACAGCATTCTTTCCGGGAATAGGCGCTTCTATACGGACACCCGTAGCAGCAAGATTCATGGCTATATCATCGGCAAGATTGGTTATCTTGCTGATTTTTACACCCGATGCCGGCTGCAGCTCATATCTTGTTACGGAAGGACCTCTGCATATATTTATTACAGTTGTAGAAACACCAAAGCTTTTCAGAGTTTCTACAAGCTTTGATGCACTCTGATTCAGCTCAAGCGAAATATTCTTTTCGGCTTCCGCAGGCTGAGCCTCAAGCAGTGTAAAGGGCGGCTTGAGATAAGACACTTCCGCCGGAGAGCTTATCCTTCCGAAGTCATGCAGCTCCGAGGGCTTTGGCTCAAAGACTTTCGGCTCCTTTGACGGAACTGCAGGTGCTGTCTTAGGCAGAGCTGATGCGTGATGAACAGCCGTCTCAGCGGACTTTTGCGCAGCAGGTGTGAATACTGTATTTATAGCATCGGCATAACGGGAATTCATGGGATTTTCGCTGCTGCCCTGCTGTTTAAGAAGCTCTCCGATATCAAGTGTTGAGTCCGAATAGATGTCGTCCATATCAGGCGTTTCGTTTATTGTTTCGGGAACAGCCGTTTTATCCTTCTTTCTTTTCTTTGCTTCGGGTGCAGGGGAGGACTGTGCAGTATTCTGTATTACTTCACCCTGTGAAAAATAGCTGTCGGCATAGCTGTCGGCGCCGCTTTTTCCCGACGGGATATCAGGCTCGTAGATAGGCGTTTTGTCTATTCTTCTGAACTCGGATTGTGCCGCCTTTCGCTTTGCCTGTTCTATCCTTTTATCGACAACCCTGTTGATATGTTCTTCCTGTGCTTTTTTGCGTGTTTCCGTCTTTATCCTGTTTTCTTCCTCACGAACACGGCTTCTTATCTCCTTATGCTCACTGATCTTTTCGCTGACAGGCTCTTTCAGCTTGTCAAGCATATTTATAAACAGCGCTTCAAAGGACATATAAACAAAGAACGCTAAGATCAGCATGGCAACAAGTCCGCCTGCAGCAGCGCCAAGGAGCTTTGAAAGCGGAATGCCAAGCAATGCACCTGTTATTCCTGTGCCTGTATGCTCAGCGCCTTCACGGAATGCATTTCCAAGCTCTGTTCCGTAATCTGAAAGCTCCATTCCCGAAGAACCGAATGCATAAATAACCGCTGCAAGCATTACGACAGTTCCGGAAAAGAAAAATACCTTGAGAGGAAATCTATATGTCGAACGCTCCCTGAACATCTGCACGGAACAGTAAAGAGTTATAACAGGCACCATGAATCCGAGAAAGCCGAACAGTCCTCTGTACAGGTCATGAAGTCCCTTCCACACATTTTCTCCGGGCATAAAGAACACGAGCGTAAAAAGTATGGAAAGACACAATAAAACGATACCCTTTATCCGTCTTTTCCTCTTTATGTAATAGGCGGTCTGCTTCTGAGCTGCCGCTTTAGATGAGGCAGAGGACTTTCTGCTGCCTGTCGATGTCTTTTTCTTTGCGGCAGTGCTGCCGGTTTTTCTTTTTGCGGCTGCGCCTGCAGTGCTCCGTTTTTTTGTGCTGCCTGTCTGTTTCTTTTCTGCCATTTTTGGTATCACCTCCGAATAAAGTACGGACAAAACCCGGAATACATTGCTTTACTTATGTATTACAGGTCTTATCCGATTTCATTTTCAAATATTAAATTCAGAAAGTAAGGGGCTGCTGAGTAAACATATTGGTACCTGTAGCAAGCTCTATTATGCTGATAAGAAGTATTATCAGACCGACTGCCGCTGTATACAGAACAAATATGTACATTCTGTTTGTTGTGAGAAGCCATTTGAACAGCTTTATTGCAATAAACCCTACAATCGCCGAGATTATCATTCCGACAATTACATAGAAGAAGTTTATATTGTCCGCTCCGCCCTCAGGAGAAAAGATTACATCTTTTACCTCGAGCAGTGCTGCTGCAAGTATTGCAGGTGTGCCGAGAAGAAAAGAATAATCGAAAGCTACCTGCTTGTCGATACCTCTGAAACGGCTTGCAGCCAATGTAGAGCCTGAGCGTGAAAGACCGGGGAATATTGCTGCAGCACACTGAGTAAATCCGACAATAACTGCATCGGAGACCCTGTATCTTCTTCTGGGTCTTTTTTTATATTTTTTTCCGTCAACCATCATGACCTGAGGGCGTTTTCTCCCGCTGAAAAACAGCAGCATACTTGTACACATTAGAGAAATACCTACAATAAAGAAATAACCGTCAAGTGAGAATTTATCCGCCAGATCCTTTATCTTCATGCCTGTGCCCGGAATAGGCAAAAGCAGTACGACAAGTGGGAGAAGTCCTATAATGATCATCATTGCGAGATTTTCTTCGCCTGTCATTTCCTTGAATTTGAATTCCCGTTTTATCATCTTTTTAATAATGCTGACAAGAGAGGAAAACAGCTTGATAATGAGCTTTATATAAACAGCCGTAACGGCTGCAAGCGTTCCTATATGAAGCATTACCGAGAAGAAAAGATTATTTTCAGTAATACCTGAGATATGCTGATATACAGCAAGATGTCCGCTGCTTGAAACAGGCAGGAACTCTGTAAGTCCCTGAATTATTCCCTGAAATATAGCATCGAATAGATTCATTCCGTATGTACCCCCAAATCATTCCGGCAGAGCTTGTCTGCCGATCAGCTTTTCCTTTTTTCCTTTGCTTTGTTTCCTTTATCTATCATTTTATAAAGAGCCTTTATAGCATCGTTCAGGCTTCCGATGCTGCTTATAAGTCCTTCCTTTACTGCAGCCTTGCCGTCAAGTATCGTGCCTATATCCATAACAAGCTCATCTGTGTTAAGTGCAAGCTGTTCGTATCTGTGAGCCGTTATTCTGGAATGTGCCGTTACAAAGTCGGTTATCCTTTTCTGCATTCTCTGAAAATACTCGAAAGCCTGTGGAACTCCGAGCATAAGCCCGTTCATTCTTACGGGGTGTATCGTCATTGTGGCGGAGCGTGCAATGAAGGATTTCTTTGCGGCTACCGCTATCGGCACTCCGATAGAATGCCCTCCGCCGAGAACAAGCGATACAACAGGTTTTGTCATTCCTGCCATAAGCTCTGCAATGGCAAGTCCGGCTTCAACATCTCCTCCGACAGTATTCAGTATTATCAGAAGTCCGTCAATGACGGTGCTTTGCTCTACTGCTATAAGCTGTGGAATGATGTGTTCATATTTAGTCGTTTTATTACGGGGTGACAGTATATAGTGCCCCTCTATCTGTCCTATTATAGTCATGCATTGTATTACGAATTCTCCGTTATCTGAAATGATAGAGCCTGTTTCTATCACCCTGTCAAGACATGAATCCGCAGGTGTTTTTTTGTCAGTATCGGACAGCTCTTCCTCATCTCCGAAGGAAGGCTCTTCTTCCTCTGCTATTCCTTTCAGTTCCATTCTATCTGTACCTCCGTGAAAGTAGTATCAATGTTATTATCTGTACACGGAATGGAATGATACATATTAAATTATATTAAGCTGAAAGGAAAATAATTACAATCTGAATTTTTTCTGCAGCAATTTACATATCATCGTGACGGGTATCGTCAGCAGTGCCCATAAAAAGCTGTACAGGGGACATATCTGACCGCAGAAATTGAAGCGGTGCTTTGAGTAATCCCATACCCCGAGCTTCAGACAATGATTGAACACAAAGCCTGAGAGAAATTCAAAATATGTTATCACCGTACTGCCTATACAGCATTTCAGCCATAAAGAGCAGGTATTCAGCCTTTGAAATATCTTATACAGAGCCGTAAAGCATAATCCGCCTGTCAGTACCATAGACCAATGCGTATATTTCCGCCATATTATTTCCAAGGCTCCGTAGGCTATTCCGCCAATGGCAAACAACAGCCCGAAACAGCTTGTTTTTTTCTTCATGCATACTCACCCGATATTAGTGTCTGCATAAAGAAAAAAAATATAATTATAATTTTTTCCTTCTGTAAATTATAACAGCATTTATCAGTATAAGTATAACCGCAGCGCAGGCTGCACACAAAATAATATATACTGCCGTATCACTGTATGGGGCGCTCTTGTCTGCCTTTGATATTTTATCCTGATTTCTTTCTGAAAGAACCGTGTCGAGCTTGCTTGTTATAAGCTCGGCTATTTTTTCATGTCCTGCCTTATTAGGGTGAATATCCAATGCAGTAATGTTTGTAAGAGTCATTGCCTGTCCTCTGAACTCTGTCAGCAGGTCGACGGTATTGGTACTGTAGCCGTATTCGCTGCTGTCACATACAGCACTTATTTTATCGTGATAATCTGTGAGCATTTCACTGACTGTATCAAGCAGGGGATTTCCTGTGATGATCTCACCGGGATTATAGGGGAGAAGTATTATTATTTCTGCATTGCTGCCCGTTTCACGGATAAAGGAAATTGTCTCCTTGATATTGTTTTCAGCCTTTAATATAGTGTCGGTATAGGTACGCTTGTTGTTTTCATCGGTACAGGCTGCATATATCCTTGCGGTTCCGTCCTTGACCTTTGGCTCTGTGATAACTGCGAACAGACTTCGTTCATAGGAGAGAAGATCGGAGGTATCTATATGTACTCCGTTCTCTTCAAAATAGGCTCTTTCTTCAAGAAATGCCGACAGCAGAGCTTCCTCAAGCACATCCATTATATCATTGGCGCCTGCCGAAATAATAATGACATCTGAATTTTTCAGTGTATCCTTACTTGTATTCTTTACAGAATTCAGAACATCGCCTGTTGTAAGTCCTGTATGGGCAAAATTCATACAGGTGATTCCGTCTTCTAATCCGTACCTGCCGCACAGTAAATTTACAAAGCAGTCCTTAGCCTTTGCAAGGTCAACAGGGGTGTAGTCCTTAAGCCCGTAGCCGGCAGGAATTGAGTCTCCGAACACGGTTATGAACGATACAGGCTCATGCATTTCGCTGCTTTCCTCGGCCTGTACACATACAGCCGATACTTTGACAGTTATTATCAGGGCAAGTATAATGCAAAACAGCTTTTTCATTTTTTACCCTCCGTCAGACAAATCAGCTCAGGAAGCCGTCAATGATAGTAGCTTCTGCTTCTTCCTCAGTCATGCCAAGGGTGCGGAGCTTGAGTATCTGCTCTCCCGCAATTTTTCCTATAGCAGCCTCATGGATAAGCGCTGCATCATTATCCCTTGCATGAAGCTCGGGTGCGGCGTCTACCTTGCCGTTTTCGGAAATTATAGCGTCACATTCTGAATGTCCCGTGCAGGGAGCATTGCCAATGATGACGGAATGATAAGCCTGATGTGAGTTATCCTTTGCCACAGAACGGGAGATCAGGTCGACACCCGAATCCCTGCCGTTCATTTCAACCTTGAAATCAGTCTTTGCGGTCTGTTCCTTTTCGGTGAGTATTCTCTCTCTGATGTAAAGCTTGGCTCCTTCACTAAGCTTTGCGGAGGTTATTCTTGTTGTGCGGTCAACTCCGCCTATCTGTGCTGTGTCCATTTCGAGAACAGAGTTTTCTTCAAGCTCTGCTTCTGTTACAGGGTCAATATACCGCAGACCTGTGCCGTGTCCCTTGCCGATGTGCTTTTCGAGATATTTTACATGGGAGCCTTTTCCGAGAAAGAAACGGTGTATGCCGTTGTGTCTTGCAGGCTCTCCTGTTTCGGTATGGATTCCGCAGCCTGCTACTATGATAACATCGGCAGCTTCGCCTACGAAAAAGTCATTGTATACAAGGTCGTCAATATTGCCCTGTGTTACACAGGCAGGTATTGATACGGTCTCGCCCTTTGTACCGGGAGCTATGAATATTTCAAGTCCGGGCTGGTCTTTTTTTGATTCGATTCTGATATTCTTGCTCGAAACTCTGCCTGCACACTGACCGTTTTCACGGATATTGTATGCGCCCTTGAATTCTCCGTCCCAATCAGATATTTCTCTGAGAAGGTCTTTTGTTATTTCATTCATCAGAACATAGCCTCCTGCTTAAAACATTTTCCTGTGACAGCGTTGTTCTCTGCAAGCAGCTTCATCATCTCATCAGGCTTGCCCTGAGCTTTTATAGTTCCGCCTGCAACGACAGCTATCTCATCTGCAATTTTCAGTATTCTTTCCTGATGAGATATAATTATTATAGAGCCTTTAAGACTGTTTCTTATATCCTCAAAGGTCTTTATCAGGTTAGTGAAGCTCCACAGGTCGATTCCTGCTTCAGGCTCATCAAATACGGTAAGAACGGAATGTCTTGCAAGAACTGTAGCTATCTCGATACGCTTTATCTCGCCGCCTGAGAGGGTGGAGTTTACCTCTCTGTCAATATATTCCTCCGCACAGAGTCCTACCTGACTCATATAGTCGCAAATCTTGTTCAGCGGAAGCTTCTCGCCGGCTGCAAGTTCTATGAGCTTTCTTACAGTAATGCCCTTGAATCTTACGGGCTGCTGAAATGCAAAGCTTATTCCGAGCTTTGCTCTTTCTGTAATGTCAAGGTCTGTTATATCGGTATCATCAAGATACAGTCTGCCGCTGTTCTGCTTATAGATACCTGCTATTATTTTGGCAAGTGTTGTTTTTCCTCCGCCGTTGGGACCTGTTATGACGATAAGCTTACCGTCAGGTACGGTAAGGCTGAGGTCTCTGAGGATACCGACCCCGTCAGGTGTTTTCCAGGATATATTTTCCAGCCTGAGCAATTTTATCATCCTTTTCTGAAATGTTTTTGTTTTGAACAATACCATATATTATACCACATACTCTAATAATATACAAATGTTTTTTCTTATTTTTTACAGCTTTTTTGACAGGTTTTCCTATGGTTTACTATAACATCCGGAATTCAGAGAGAATACGTCGGTCTGTTTTTGTAAAGCAAAAGGCTTTACAAAAGAACGATCGATATAATTTGCACGAAAAGTTTGTAAAGAAACGTACTTTACACGAGCTTTTCGGCAGATGCTTTCCGGTTTATTTCCGGCTGTTATCATTGAGCAAAATTAATTCTTCTATAATGTTGAATATATCGCTTTTTTATGATACAATAAATGAATAAGTCCGTTGAAAGTGTATTTTACGGGCTGAGAAGTATAAATCAATCTAACTTTAAGGAGAGATGAAAATGCTTTCGGATATTGAGATCGCTCAGCAGGCTAAAGCAGAGCCGATAGTAAACATAGCAAAGAAGCTCGGAATAGATGAGGACTGTCTTGAGTTCTACGGCAGGTACAAGGCAAAGCTTTCTGAAGAGCTTATCAGAGAAAAGTCACAGGGAGCTGACGGTAAGCTTATTCTTGTAACTGCAATAAACCCGACACCTGCAGGCGAGGGCAAGACAACCACATCTGTGGGGCTTGGAGATGCACTTTCATGTATGGGCAAAAAGACTGTAATTGCTCTCAGAGAGCCTTCGCTCGGACCTGTATTCGGTGTAAAGGGCGGTGCTGCCGGAGGCGGATATGCACAGGTCATTCCTATGGAGGATATTAATCTTCATTTCACGGGTGATATGCACGCTATAACCGCTGCAAACAATCTTTTATGCGCTATGCTTGACAACCATATCCAGCAGGGAAATTCTCTCGGTATAGATGTAAAGAAAATACTTATAAAGCGCTGTCTCGATATGAATGACAGGGAGCTGAGGAATATTGTTGCAGGTCTTGGCGGCAGGGTAAACGGTGTTCCCCGTGAGGACGGCTTCATCATTACTGTAGCAAGTGAGGTAATGGCTATTCTTTGCCTTGCTTCCGATATTACCGATCTTAAGGAAAGACTTGGCAGAATCCTTGTTGCGTATACATTTGACGGCACTCCCGTATATGCCTGCGACCTTAAAGCCAACGGTGCCATGGCTGCACTTCTGAAAGACGCTATAAAGCCTAATCTTGTTCAGACACTTGAGGGTACTCCGGCAATAATGCACGGCGGACCTTTTGCAAATATCGCACACGGCTGTAATTCCGTAAGAGCTACTAAGCTCGGCCTTAAGCTTGCGGATTACTGTGTGACAGAAGCAGGCTTCGGCTCCGACCTCGGCGCTGAAAAATTCTTTGATATAAAATGCCGCAAGGCAGGTCTCAGGCCTTCTGCCGTTGTTCTTGTTGCTACAGTTCGTGCGCTTAAATATAACGGCGGAGTACCTAAAACCGAGCTTGGAAATGAAAACCTTGAGGCTCTTGAAAAAGGTATTGTAAATCTCGGTGTGCATATTGAGAATATGCATAAATACGGTGTGCCGGTAGTTGTTGCAATCAACCGTTTCGGAGCAGATACAGATGCAGAGCTGTCGTTTATCGAGAACTACTGCAAACAGCTTGGTGCGGATTTTGCTCTTTCTGAGGTTTTCGCAAAGGGCGGAAAGGGCGGTATAGAGCTTGCTGAAAAGGTCGTTGCAGCGGCAGAAAAGCCCTCCGATTTCAGACCGCTGTATGATATAGAGCTTTCTGTCAAAGAAAAAATAGCCTGTGTAGCGAAGAATATTTACGGAGCTGACGGGGTTATCTATACAACGGCCGCAGAAAAGGCTATAGCTGAAATTGAAAAGCTGAATACAGGCGATCTTCCCGTATGTATCGCCAAAACACAGTATTCACTGTCCGATGATCCGTCACTTCTCGGCAAGCCGCAGGGCTTCAATATTACCGTTCGTGATGTAAGACTGTCAAACGGTGCAGGCTTTGTTGTAGTTTATACGGGCGATATAATGACAATGCCCGGACTGCCGAAGGTTCCTGCTGCCGAGAAGATAGATGTTGACAGCGAGGGCAGGATTACAGGACTTTTCTGATGGGAGAGAATCAGGTTTGCAAAAGCTTATCAGCAAAAATGAACAGCAGACGGAACAGATAGGAGAAAGGCTTGCAGCTTTACTCAACGGAGACGAGATAATTGCCATGTACGGCGGTCTCGGAGCAGGAAAAACTGCCTTTACAAGAGGTCTTGCAAGGGGACTCGGCATAGATGACGGAGTTTCAAGCCCGACATTTGCTCTTGTTCACGAATATGAAGGAAAGTTTATGCTGTATCATTTTGATATGTACCGTATCAATACCTATGATGATCTGTACTCTACAGGATTTTTTGATTATGAAGGAAGCGGAGTCATGGTTATTGAATGGAGCGGGAATATAGAGCCGTTTTTGCCTGTGAACAGAATTAATGTTACTATAAGCAGATTATCGGACAATGAGCGTGAAATAACTATAGAGGGGGCAGAGCTGACGTGAAAATACTTGCTTTGGATACTACCGCTTCGCCTGTTTCAGCGGCGATACTTAATGACGGATTTCTTGAGGGAGAATTTTTCCTTAATATAAAGACAACGCACAGTCAGACGCTTATGCCGCTGGTCGATAATATTCTTAAAATGACAAATACGGCTGTTCAGGACATTGATGTCTTTGCGGTAAATGCAGGTCCAGGCTCTTTTACAGGCGTAAGAATAGGTGTGGCTTCTGTAAAGGGCATGACCATGCCGCTTGGAAAGCCCTGTGCATCTGTTTCCACGCTTGAAGCTATGGCATATATGATGCCGTATAATGACGGCATAGTGTGTGCGGTAATGGACGCAAGATGTTCACAGGTCTACAATGCGCTTTTCAGTCTTTCGGAAGGCACTCCCGAAAGACTTACCATGGACAGAGCATTGAGTATAGGCGAGCTTGAAGAAGAGCTTGCTGAAATGACAGACAAAACGGTATACCTCGTCGGGGACGGAGCACAGATATGCTATACAGCCTTTGGTGAAAGGTATGATAATATTCAGCTCACTCCGATGAATATACGCTATCAGCACGCATACGGCACGGCAAGAGCCGCCGAAGTGCTTGCAAAGGAAAATAAGCTTTGCTCATCGGCTGAGCTTATGCCGCTGTATCTCAGGATACCGCAGGCTGAGAGAGAACTGAAAGCAAGACAGCAGAAGGAAAATAAATAACAGATAAAAGGAGAACGGTTATGAAATTAGCATTAGCTGCAGACCACGGAGCTTTTGAGCTTAAAGAGTCTATAAAGAGGCACCTTGACGAAAAGGGCATAGAGTACGTTGATTACGGCTGTTATTCTAAGGAATCCGTAGATTATCCCAGATTTGCATATAAGGCTGCAAAGGCAGTTGCAGACAAGGAATGTGACCTCGGGGTTATATGCTGCACAACAGGACTCGGGGTTTCAATGGCTGCAAATAAGGTAAAGGGTGTTCGTGCTGCCGTATGTACCAATGAGATGCTTGCAGAAATGACAAGGCGCCACAATAATGCAAATGTTATATGCATGGGACAGAATGTTGTATCAATGGAGCTTGCAGATAAGCTGGTGGATATTTTTATTTCAACCGAATTTGAAGGCGGCAGACATGAGCGCAGAGTAAATCTTCTTTCAGATATTGAAGAGGGAAAGGATATTTCCTGATTTCTTTCGCACGTTCTGAAACTATCCTGCAATAAACAAGCATATGAACTACTGCACTTAGTGTCAGCATGACCGGAATAACAAATGACCGGGCAGCCCTTTCAGGCCGTCCGGTCATTTTTTTGGAGGGCTTATTTGATACCGATATCAAATAAACTTGACGACAAGCTTTGGCGCCCTTTCTGTCTGATATTGGTATGACAGCCCTTTTTCAAAGCATTTTTCTGCTCTGAGCTTTTATTTATGCTGTTTTTTTCAGACAGTATCTTCTGACTATCAGCAGCCGCAGCCACAGCCGTTGTTGTCACAACCGCAGCCGTTGTTTCCGCAGCCGCAGCCGTTGTTGCCGCCGCAGCAGCAAAGGATAATGATGAGGAAGATTACCCAACCGCAGCTACCGTTACCGAAAAAGTTATTGTTACACATAAGACATTTCCTCCTTTGATTGATTACATTCCATATTACGCAGAGAAAATGAAAGTGT
>CACXGH010000063.1 GCA_902767175.1 uncultured Ruminococcus sp. | reverse complement strand
TAAATCGACAGCGGAGGCACTCCGCCGCCTTGTTCTGCGAAATTTTCCGCTCAAATCTTTGTCGCCCCTTCTATCTGATATTAGTATGACATAAGAGCTGCAGATCATGATATGTGGAAGTAACAGTCTTTCTTCCATATTTTTATATTATGATAAAATATTCTTCTTACGAATAAATGGGTATAATAAGAAAGATAAGAAAGAAAATCTTAAATTTCGCTTTACTTTGATTGTCGAATATAGTAAAATAAATTAAATAATATATATTACAGGAGCGTGAGAGTTATTATGACGCCTAAATACAAAAGAATACTTTTAAAATTAAGCGGAGAATCCCTTGCCGGAGCTGAAAAACATGGTATAGATTTTGATACTGTTCTCAGATTTTGTGAACCTATAAAGAAACTCAATGACATGGGTGTCGAGATCGCAATCGTTGTCGGCGGAGGCAATTTCTGGAGAGGCAGATCAAGCGGCAAGATGGACAGAACAAGAGCAGACCATATGGGTATGCTTGCTACAGTTATAAATGCTCTCGGTGTATGTGATGCACTTGAGCAGCTCGGTCTTGAGGTAAGAGTTCAGACCGCTATCTCAATGCAGCAGGTAGCTGAGCCTTATATCCGCAACAGAGCTATCCGTCATCTTGAAAAGGGCAGAATTCTCGTGTTTGGCTGCGGTACAGGCAATCCGTTCTTCTCTACAGACACTGCTGCGGCTCTCAGGGCAGCCGAGATCGAAGCTGATATAATTCTTAAAGCAACTATGGTAGACGGTGTTTATGACTGCGATCCTAAGACTAATCCCGATGCAAAGAAATATGACAGGATCTCCTTCCAGGAGGTGCTCAATAACGACCTTAAGGTAATGGACAGCACTGCGGCTGCTATCTGTAAGGATAATCATCTTCCTATCATGGTATTCAGCCTTGATGATCCTGATAATATCGTTGCTGCTGTATGCGGAGAAAATGTCGGAACACTTGTTGAACAATGAGCTGTTGCAGGGTGTTATCCTGCACCCTGTTTTTTCATATAAATAAAATATACTTAATTAAACGGAGGAATAACAATGAACACGGTAATAAAGAGCACCGAGGAAAAAATGAATAAGTCGGTACAGCATCTTGAGACAGAGTTTTCTGAAATTCGTGCAGGTCGTGCAAATCCTGCCGTTCTTGACAAGGTAAAGGTAGACTATTACGGCGCGCCTACAGCTATCAATCAGCTTGCAGCCGTATCTGTTACTGAGGCAAGAACACTTATTATCCAGCCCTGGGACGCTTCTGTGCTTCGCAGCATCGAGAAGGCTATTCAGGTATCTGATATAGGCATCAATCCTCAGAATGACGGTAAAGTCATCAGAATGATTTTTCCGCCTCTTACAGAGGACAGACGTAAGGAGATCGTTAAAGAAATAGCTAAAATGGGCGAGGACGCAAAGGTCGCTGTACGTTCTATTAGACGTGAGGCTATGGAAAAGCTCAAGTCAATGAAGAAAAAGAGTGAGATAACTGAGGACGATCAGAAAACAGGTGAGAAGAAGATACAGGATATTACAGATAAGCATATCAAGAATATCGACAGCCTTACAGAAAAGAAGCAGAAGCAGATCATGGAGATCTGATCGGAAATAGAATGTCTCGGCAGGCACAGTCCTGCCGGGGTGTTTGACTGTTACAAGGATAATGGTATGAGAAATGATACAGGCTTACCTGTGTCATTTCTCAATTATTATTAAGGAACACCTGAATAAACCGTGCCTTACGGCTCAGCACCTGTCTTGCCTGCGTTTTTTCGTCATTTTGCACACCGTCTTGACGACCGACAGTCTGCCTGCGGTATTTTGCACAGCCTGACATAAAATTGCTGCGCAATAAAGGCATCGGATTTGATCAGTGCTCCCTTAAAGAGGTGACTTATTATGAACTCAGAGCATGGAAAACTTTATATACCCGAACACGTTGGTATTATTATGGACGGTAACGGCAGGTGGGCTAAGAAAAGAGGCCTGCCACGTTCGGTGGGGCATACATACGGTGCTAAAACCTTTAAAACTATCACAAGATATATTAGCAGACAGGGCGTAAAGTATCTGACCCTGTATGCCTTTTCTACTGAGAATTGGAAAAGACCTCTCGAGGAAGTGAATGCTCTGATGAAGATATTCAGACAGTATCTTATAGATTCACTGACCGATTTCAGAGAGGACGATATAAAGGTAGTATTTATCGGTGACAGAAGCGCATTCGCTGAGGATATAATCGACCTTATAAATGAAACAGAAGAGGTCGCAAAGGACAGAAAGGGTATGCAGCTAAATATAGCAATGAATTACGGCGGCCGTGACGAGCTGCTGAATGCCGTTAAAGGACTGTGCCGTGATGTTAAGGAAAATAAAAAATCTGCAGATGAGCTTACCGAACAGGATATTTCATCGAGACTTTATACGGCAGGACAGCCCGATCCGGACCTTATAATAAGAACAGGCGGAGAACACAGGCTTAGCAACTTTATGCTGTATCAGGCCGCCTATGCGGAGTTTTATTCTACAGATACATTATGGCCCGACTTCAAGGCTGAGGATTTTGATAAGGCGGTTCTTGAATTCAATAAACGTAACAGAAGGTTTGGTGGTGTCTGAATGGCTAAGAGATTTCTTGTTGCTGCGGTAGGAGTGCCTTTGATAATCGCAGTGGTCTTTTTCGGCATTTATGCTCCTGTGCTTTTTGATATTGCCATTGCAATAATCTGCGCCGTATCAGTCGGAGAATTTGCTCATGCGACAAAAACTCTCAGATTGTACCAGATAAGTATCCCGAGTATTATATTTGCCGCTGCTTATCCTATCCTGATGACGCTTGGCTTCGGAAGCATTACAGCATATATCTATACGGGTATAATGCTCTCTATGATGATATTCTTCCATAAAAAGATAACTTATAAAGACCTCGCATATATATATTGTATGTCGGTTATAATAACCCTCGCACTGTCAACTATAGTTATGATGAAAAACCTCGATAATGCTCATGCATCGTTCTATTTTATACTTGCGCTCGGACTTCCGTGGATGGCAGATATAGGTGCATTCTTTGCCGGAAGCTTTCTCGGCAGACATAAGCTTTGCCCTGAGATAAGCCCTAAAAAGACAATTGAAGGAGCTGTAGGCGGTGTGCTGCTCTGCGTGGGCGCTACCTGTCTGATAGGCTGGATATTTGCCGACCTTATCTATGGGGGAAAGGTCAGTGTGAATTATATCAGTCTGTGCTGTCTTGCATTTATAGGCTCCTTTCTTTCGATACTCGGAGACCTCAGTTTTTCGCTGGTAAAACGCAATTTCAATATAAAGGATTACGGCTTTATACTTCCCGGTCACGGCGGCTTTCTTGACCGCTTTGACAGCGTTGTCTTTGTGTCTCCGTTTATACTGATGTTTATTACTTATTTTCCTGTTATTTCATTCTGAATGGGGTGAAGCTTATGACTAAAAATATTATTGTCCTCGGTTCAACAGGCTCTATAGGTGTACAAACACTTGATGTTGCAAGAATGCATAATATCGGTGTTAAGGCGCTCACTGCAAACAGGAGTATCGAGCTGCTTGAAAAGCAGGCTCGTGAATTCAGACCGTCTTTAGTGGCTGTTGCCGATGAGGAAAGCGCAAAAAAACTGAGAATAGCCCTTGCGGATACGGATATCCGTGTGGCAGGCGGCGAAGAGGGAGTAAAGGAAGCTGCTTCTCTTGATGGTGCCGATACGGCTGTAAACGCCATTGTCGGTGTCGCAGGACTTATGCCTACTCTTGAAGCAATAAGGGCAGGCAAAACGCTTGCACTTGCAAATAAAGAAACACTTGTCGCAGGCGGCAGCGTTGTAAAGGCTGAGGTGAAAAAATACGGCACAAGGCTATATCCCGTAGATAGTGAGCATTCCGCAATTTTTCAGTGCCTGCAGGGTGTACCCGATAAGGCGCTGAAAAAAGTGATACTTACAGCGTCAGGAGGAGCGTTCTATGGGAAAAAGAGGGAAGAACTTGTATCCGTCAGAGTTGAAGATGCACTCAGACACCCTAATTGGAGCATGGGTGCAAAAATAACCATAGACTCTGCTACAATGATGAATAAGGGTCTTGAGGTAATTGAAGCGTCATGGCTGTTTGATGTTCCTGACGAAAAAATAGACGTACTTATACACCGTGAGAGCATTGTCCATTCTATGATACAGCTTGAGGATAATTCAGTTATAGCCCAGCTCGGTGTTCCGGATATGAGGATACCTATTCAGTATGCACTTACTTATCCGGAAAGGCTTTCCTCCCCTGTAAAGGAACTTGACCTTGCAGAGCTTGCGATGCTGACATTTGCAAGACCTGACTATGATACATTTGAATGTCTCGGTATATGCCGCAGGGCTTTAAGAATGGGAGGTCTTTATCCTGCCGTTGCAAATGCGGCAAATGAAGCCGCTGTTTCCCTGTTCCTGAGCGGAAAAATATCGTTCCTGCAGATACCTGAGGCGGTAGGAAATGCCGTAGAAAAATTCGGCGGCAGCGGACAGAATATTTCACTTGAGGACATTATTGAAGCAGACCGTGAGACAAGAAGAAAAGTACTCGGATAAATTCTTAGGAGATGATCGGCATAGAAGGCGTATTATTAGTAATAATCGGAATAATTTTATTTGAGCTTATAATATTTATCCATGAATTCGGACATTTTATAACAGCAAAGAAATGCGGTGTCAAAGTAAATGAGTTTGCACTCGGAATGGGACCTAAGCTTTTCAAGTTCCGGAAAGGAGAAACACTGTATTCGTTCCGTGCTTTCCCGATAGGCGGTTTCTGTTCCATGGAGGGCGAGGACGGTACAAGTGATGACGACAGAGCCTTTGGCAAAAAAGCAGTCTGGAAAAGAATGCTCATTGTTGTTGCCGGCGCTGTAATGAATATCATCTTAGGCTTTATCCTGATGATGATAACTCTTATACCTGCCGAAAGATTTGCGTCTGACAGGATAGCACAGTTTGCCGAGGTAAACAAATCGTCCGAATTCCTGCAGGTCGGAGACGAAATAGAGTCCATAAACGGCTACGGAATAAATACCTCAATGGATCTGAATTTCGCTCTTGCAACGGCAAAGTCAAATGATATGAAATTCGTCGTAAAGAGAAACGGTGAAAAGCTTACCTTTGACCATGTTACTCTGCCTGTGACAAAGAGCGAGGACGGCAAGGAGATAATGCACCTTGATTTCAGAGTTCAGGGTATAGAGAATAATTTCGGTACGCTGCTGCAGCAGACATTTTTACAGACAGGCTCTACCGTAAAAATGGTATGGGCAAGCCTTATCGGACTTATTACGGGACAGTTCGGACTAAATGAGGTCGCAGGTCCTATAGGAATGACCTCTGCCATTTCTCAGGCAGCAGCATCCGGATTGGAAAGAAGCTTCTGGGACGGACTGAGTAATCTGATATTTATAATGATGGTAATAACTGTCAATTTAGGTGTAGTTAATCTTCTGCCATTGCCTGCGCTTGACGGCGGCAGACTTATTTTTCTCATAATTGAAGCCATAAGAAGAAAGCCTGTAAAGCCCGAACATGAGGGTTGGGTGCACGCAATAGGCATGGTAATACTGCTGCTGTTTATCGCAGCTATCTCTGTAAAGGATATTATTCAATTATTTACTTCTTAGGAGATGACATAATGAAAAGAAGGGACACAAAGAAAATAGCCGTAGGAAATACCTTTATAGGCGGTGATTCCGATATTACAGTACAGTCAATGCTTAATATTCCCTCCACAGATACAGAGGGAAGTGTAAGACAGGCTCTTGAGCTTGAAAAGGCAGGCTGTGATATCATAAGAATAGCGGTTCCCGATATGCAGGCAGTAAGGCTTATCCCTGCAATCAAAAAAGAGGTATCTGTGCCGATAGTGGCCGATATACATTTTGATTACAGAATAGCTCTTGAATCGGCTGCTGCAGGTGTCGATAAAATAAGGATAAATCCGGGCAATATCGGCTCTGATGACAGAGTAAAGCTTGTGGCAGACGAATGCAGAAGGAGAGGTATCCCTATCAGGATAGGTGTCAATTCAGGCTCGCTTGAAAAGCATATCCTTGAAAAATACGGCAGACCTGCGCCGGAGGCTCTTTGTGAAAGTGCGCTGTATCATGCGTCCCTGCTTGAAAAATTTGATTTTGACAATATAGTTCTATCAATGAAATCCTCAGACGTTGCCTTCATGAAAAGGGCTTATGAGCTTGCTGCCGAAAAATGCAGTTATCCTCTGCACCTTGGTGTTACAGAGGCAGGAACAGAGCGAATGGGGCTGATAAAATCCGCAGCAGGTATAGGAAGTCTGCTGCTTGAGGGTATAGGGGATACAATAAGAGTATCCCTTACAGATGAGCCTGTGAAAGAGGTATATGCGGCAAGGGATATATTAAAGGCTCTCGGATTGAGCAGGGCAGGAATAAAATTCGTTTCATGTCCGACCTGCGGCAGAACAAGGATAAATCTTATCGAGCTTGCAAAGCAGGCAGAGGAGCGTCTCAGAGACTGCAAAAAGAATCTGACGGTTGCAATAATGGGCTGTGTCGTTAACGGTCCGGGTGAAGCAAGAGAGGCTGATATAGGTATTGCCGGAGGTGACGGCAGCGGACTTATCTTCAAAAAGGGTGAGATGATAAGAAAGGTGCCAGAGGATAAGCTGCTTGATGAGCTTATCAAGGAAATAGAATTGATGTAATAACGGAAAAAGGAGAAGTCAGTGAACAAGTTTTCGGATTTTTTTGGAAAATATCTTGATATAGGACAGTTTCCCGATATTATAAGAGATTGTGATATAGTAAATGTCAGAATTAATTCTCAGACACGTTCTATGGATATTTTTGCACAGTTTCCTTCAATAGTGGATAAGGACACATTGTATAACGTGGAAAAACAGATATGCAAAAGCATATTTGAGCTTTTTCAGTGCCGTATTTATCCTAAATATCCTTCGGAGCTTTTTGAGGAAGGATATTATCCGGAGCTTGTCAAAGAGCTTAAAAGACGGTATGCAAGCCTGAACGGAACATTGAAGGACTCAACAGCAAGACTGTCCGATGACAGAATAACGGTAATGCTTCAGCATGGCGGAAAGAAAATACTCACTGAGCAGGATTTCGACAAGAAACTATCTGCCCTTATCCGTGAGGAATTCGGACTTAATTACACAACGGTATTTGACGGCATAACAACGATAGATTCCGACAGTGAAGCATACATAGAGCAGCAGAAAATAAATGAAGAAAAGGTACTCAGAGAAAAGCAGCTTGAGGAACAGGAGCTTTATGAAAGCACAATGAAGGCGGCTGATGCTCATAAGGCTAAATATGCAAAAAAGCCTGCCGCAGTTCCTGCTGCAAATGCAGAGGTCGAGATAAGAGAGGGAATATACATCAAGCCGACATATATTCCTGAGAGCGCTTATGCTGTTTACGGCGGAAATATAAAGGGAGATTTGTTCCAACTCAGGAATATATCCCCCGAATCCGGCAGAATAGTATTCTGGGGGGAGATATTCTCCGTTGATGTCCGTGATACCCGTGATAATAAAAGAAAAATTATTTCTCTGACGGTAACTGACTATACAGGTTCTGTCACTGTTAAGGTGCTTGACCTTAACGAAAAATGCAAGGGCGTTCTGGAGCTTAAAAACGGTGACTGCATACTTGTCAAGGGCGATGCCCAGATGGATAAGTATGACCATGATATAACGGTAATGGCAGACGCTGTATGCAGGGTATCAAAGGTCAAGGTGGTTGATAATGCCCCCGAAAAGCGTGTAGAACTTCATCTTCATACCAATATGTCTGCTATGGACGCAGTAACAAGTGCAGGTGCTCTGGTAAAAAGGGCATATTCGTGGGGAATGCCTGCAATAGCAATTACAGACCATGGTGTGGCGCAGGCTTACCCCGATGCCATGAACGCCTGTGATGAAATACGCAGCAAGGGCGGAAAATTCAAGGTAATATACGGTCTTGAAGCGTATTTTATAAACGATGAAGCCTCTGATGCGGTAACAGGTACGGCAAAACAGCCGCTTGACGGTGAATTCATTGTTTTTGATATTGAGACAACAGGACTTAGTGTGCTGCAGGAGAAAATCACCGAGATAGGCGCAGTAAGAATGGTGAACGGAGAGATAAAGGATACTTTCTCAACGTTTGTTGATCCTGAAAAGCATATTCCCGAAAAAATAACAGAGCTTACGGGTATTGATGATTCAATGGTGCAGGACGCACCCTCAGAGAAGGAGGCAGTAAAGAGCTTTCTTGACTACTGCGGTGAAAATGCAATTGTTGTAGCACATAATGCGTCCTTCGATACTTCATTTATCAAGGCTGCCTGCAAGAGAAACGATATTCCGTATAATATTTCACATATAGATACTCTTGCGCTTTCACGCAGTCTCTTCCCTCAGCTCAGCAAGCATAAGCTTGATAATATAGCAAATCACCTCAAGCTCGGAAGCTTCAATCATCACAGAGCCTGTGATGATGCAATGATGCTCGCAAAGATATTTCAGGTAATGCTTAAAAAGCTTGATGAGGACTATAAAATAACAAGTACTGCCGATATAGGCAAGGTGCTGCCAAAGCCCGGCATAAAATCGTATAAGTATTTTCATCAGATATTGCTTGTAAAAAATCAGCTTGGGCTGAAAAATCTTTATAAGCTT
>CACXGH010000062.1 GCA_902767175.1 uncultured Ruminococcus sp. | reverse complement strand
GTCTCCAGCACCTTGCCCTTGATAAGCTCTCTTGCCGTGAGAGCATCGTCCGCCTGTTTGATTATCTGACCGCTCATTCCGCCCTTGCCTATCATGAGGATAGTATCTTCCTTTGCGGCAATTGAACGAAGAAAAGCTCTTTGTTTACTTGTAAGCATACTTTTTTCCTTTCCTTTATTTAATATCATACTTTTTTCTGAGCATAGAGGAAAGCTCCTTGAGTGCTCTTCCTCTATGGCTGATAACGTCCTTCTGATTGTCACTCAGCTCGGCAAAGGTCTTATTTCCCTCAACAAAGAATATCGGGTCATAACCGAAGCCGTTTACTCCTCTCGGTGCATATCCAATTGTTCCGTCGCATCTTCCGTGTGCAAACAATTTTTCTCCATTCGGGAAATAACAGCAGATAACACATTCAAAATGTGCGTTTCTGTCGCTGCTGCCTGTTTTCATCATTTCCTCCAGGAGCTTATTTATCTTCTGTGCATCTGTAGCGTTTTCTCCTGCATATCGTGCGGATAAAACTCCCGGTCTGCCGTCAAGAGCATCAACAACAAGACCGGAATCGTCAGCTATAGCAGGCATTCCTGTCTTTTCACAGGCTGCCTTCGCTTTCAGCTCGGCATTTTCCTCAAATGTCGTACCTGTCTCCTCGACCTCGTCAAGCTCTTTGCCAAGATCCTTTGCACTTTTTGCATATATTCCCAAGGGACTGAGTATTCTGTCAAGCTCATTAATCTTTTTTTCATTATTCGACGCAATTACAAATATCATTGTATACCTTCCTTTTCCCGACATATTATGTCATTTCACAGTCAATTACTGACCGTCACCTTTTTTCCACTGTTCAAACCATGCGTCATCGCTGCCTGTTTCTGCCGCAGGCGTACTGCTCCAATTATATTTCTTCTTAGCCTTTGTCTGTCTTTCCTCAGCACGCTTTTCTTTTTCTATGCGTTCCTCTTCCCTGCGCTTCTGTATCTCCTCGGCTGATATTTCCTGCTCTGCCGGCTGCGGATCATCAGCAGCCTCTTTGGCAGCTTCGGCGTCTATCTTTGCCCAGATATCTGCCGTTGCGGGTCTGAACTCATCACCTTGCTCCCCGCTCTGCTCTGTCTCAGGCTCGTTTTCCGCAGGCTCGTCGTCTTCTATATCATCAGCTCCGAACAATGCTCTTGCAAACTGATCGGGATCAAAGGGCTGCAGGTCGTCTATCTGCTCTCCGACACCGATATACTTGACAGGAACGTCAAGCTCCTCCTTTATTGCAAGAACAACACCGCCCTTAGCCGTGCCGTCAAGCTTTGTAAGAACGATACCCGTAATACCGGCTGCACTCTTGAACTCCTTGGTCTGATTAACGGCATTCTGTCCCGTTGTTGCATCGAGTACAAGCAGTACCTCCTTATCCGCATCGGGCAGTTCCCTGTCAATGATCCTGTTTATTTTTTCAAGCTCTGCCATGAGGTTTTTCTTATTATGCAGTCTGCCTGCGGTATCAGCTATGATAATGTCGCTTCCTCTTGCCTTAGCGGAGGAAATTGCATCAAACACAACCGCTGCGGGATCAGAGCCTTCATTCTGCTTGATTATATCGGCGCCTGCTCTGTCAGCCCATATCTGAAGCTGGTCGATAGCAGCCGCACGGAACGTATCGGCCGCTGCAAGAGTTACCTTCTTGCCGTCCTTTACGAATTTCGCCGCCATTTTTCCTATTGTCGTTGTTTTGCCTACACCGTTTACTCCTATAACAAGAATAACCGAAGGCTTTGTGCCGATATGCAGCTCCTGACCGCCCTTGAGCATTTCGGTTATTACCTCAGCCAGAAGACCGTTTATCATTGCAGGCTCGGTTATGCCCTGCTGTTTTACTCTTTTTCTGAGTTCTGAGCAAATTCTCTCTGCTGTAACGATACCTACATCACCCATTACAAGCAGCTCCTCAAGCTCCTCAAAAAGCTCCTCATCTATTTTTGTAAAGGACTTGAGCATCATATCTATTCTGCCGAATATAGCATCTCTTGTTTTTCTGAGACCTTCTCTTATTCTGCTGAAAATACCCATACATACCCCTCCTGTTCATATAATTTCCGTTTACGGCGCCCTGTTGTAAGTGCATTAAATACCAAGCTTTTTTTCTATTTCCGATGCCTGCAGCTCCAGCAGCTTTGATATTCCCCTGTCCTGCATAGTAACACCGTACAGAACGTCTGCCTCCTCCATAGTACCTCTTCTGTGGGTTATGCAGATAAACTGTGTGTTGGCGTTCATTCTTCTGAGGTACGATGCAAACCTGTATACATTGACGTCATCAAGGGCTGCCTCTATCTCGTCCATTACACAGAACGGTGACGGACTCACCTTCATTATAGCAAAGTACAAAGCAATGGCAACAAGGGCTTTTTCTCCTCCGGAGAGCAGCTCTATATGAGAGACGATCTTTCCGGGCGGTTCTACTGCTATCTCAATTCCCGTTGTAAGAACATTTTCGGGATCCGACAGCGAAAGCGATGCCTTTCCTCCGCCGAAAAGCTCCACAAAGGTCTCTGAGAAGTTTTTATTTATCATATTGAAACGCTCTATAAATATTTCTCTCATCTGTTTTGTAAGCTCAGTAATGAGTCTCAGCAGTTCAGCCCTCGAGCGCTCTACATCGCCTACCTGTACCTTCATGAACTCATATTTTTCGCTTACCTCTTTATACTCCTCGATAGCGGAAACATTTACATTGCCGAGAGATCTTATCTTCTGTTTAAGCTCTGCAAGTCTTCTCTGAGCCTTGCCCTGCTCAGTTATCACGGCAGCTGCCGACTCAGCCTCTTTCTTTGTAAGCTCGTATTCCTCCCACAGCTTGCTGATTATCTCATCGTACTGTTTCTGAAGGTTAACACGCCTTTCTTCAAGCCTTGCAAGCTCTCCGCTGATATTCTCACGCTCGGCAGTTTTCTCTCTTTCCGCCTTTCTCAGCTCGGCAGAACGCTTTTCAAGCGCTATTCTCTCGCTGTTTAGCTTGTCTGTCTCGGCTTTAAGAGTTTTTGTCTTTTCCTCCGCCTTCTTACATTCGTCCTCAAGTGTCTTTATTTCATCGGAGATACCGTCGTTCTTCTCTCGCAGCGATCTGCTTTCCTCTTCGGAGCGCTTTGCGGCTTCATCGGAATTCTTTATCCTGAGCTGTGCGCCCGAAATATCATTTTCGGCAGATGATATATCCTTTTCAAGTGTTAGAACTGCTATTCTTGTTTCCTGCAGTTCCTCGCTGAGCTTTTCACGCTTTTTTATATTCTCGCTTCTTGAGCCTGAAAGCACCTGTACAAGCTCCTCATGCTTCTGTATCTGAGCCATATATGTATCATAAAGACTCCGTGCGTTGTTCATTGCCTCTGTAAGCTCCGAAAGCTTGGTTACAGCTCCGTCACGCTCAGCCCTTATCTCACGGTACGACGACTCTATGGTTTCAAGCTCTGACTTTTTGCTGCCCTGCTCAGCCTCGATCTTTATCCTGTCCTCCTTGAGCTTTGCAAGCTCACTGCCGCAGACGGAAAGCTCATTTCTCTCCTTTTGGATAAGGCTTTGCTTTTCTTCAAAAAGCTTTTTCTGAGCGTCAGCTTCATCGGACAGCTTCTGTGCCTTGCTGCGTATTTTTTCTATCTCGGCTGCTCTTCCGAGCAGACCTGTATTTTTAGCAAGCGAGCCTCCCGTAAGAGAACCGCCTGTATTGACCACCTGACCGTCAAGTGTAACTACCCTGAAACGGTAGGAGTACCTTCTTGCAATATCGGCGGCACAGTCGAGATCCTTTGCAATGACTATCCTGCCAAGAAGATTATATAGTATGCCCTTGTATTTTTCCTCACATGAGCACAGCGCTGACGCAATACCTATAAAGCCCTTGCAGCTCTCAAGACCTGTTTCTTTCAGCTCCCGTCCGCTTATCGTGGATACAGGCAGGAATGTTGCCCTTCCTCCGTCATGGCTTTTCAGAAAGGCTATAGCCCTTTTTGCATCGGTATCCGTCTGAGTTACTATATTCTGCATTGCAGCACCAAGTGCTGTTTCTATTGCTGTATTATATTCATCAGAGGTCTTTATCACTCTCGACACAGGACCGTCTATGCCGCTGAGAGTTCCTCTTTGTGTTTCCTTCATGACAAGCTTTACACTGTGCGTGAAGCCGTCAAGATTTTTTTCAAGGTCTTCAAGTGTTCTTGCCTTGCCGAAAAGACGGTCGCTTTCAAGTCTCAGTGAGTCAAGCTTTGTCTTTATCTGCTCCATTTCTCTCTGCATCGCACTTACGGCTCCGGTCTTTTCGTCTGTCATGCGCTTTTTTTCACGGTATTTATCATCAAGCTCCGAGAGCATTCCGTCATACTCGGAGATAATGTTCTTCATTGTCTCTATCTGAGATTTTCTCGCTTTGATAGTATTTTCGACCGTCTCTGTTCTGCCTGTAAGCTCATCTATCGAAGCAGATGAGGTCATATATTTCAGCTTCTCATCGGCAGCCTTCTGTCCAAGCTCCGATATGAGAGTGTTTATTTCATCAAGTCTCCTGCCTGAGCTGTCCTCATCAGTCCTCAGTGCGGAGAGAGAATCCGTTATAGTTTCAAGCTCGGATCTCTTAACGTTCAGCTCTTTCCTGAACTGCTGTATTGTTTCCTGCTTTTCCTTTATCTGACTGTTTATTTCCTCACCTGAGCGTGCAAGCTCCTTAATATCTGCTGTAAGGCGCTCTATTGTATACTCGTTATGAAGAATGTCGTTCTGCAGAACGGATATTTTAGCCTTTTTCTCTCCCGTCTGCTCATTTGCAATGCTGATCTGCCGTCTCAGCTCGTCAGCACGCACTCCGAAGCTGCTCTGCTCACTGAATATTCTCTCGCTTTCGGAGCATATATCGTCAAGTGACTTTTCTATCTCGTCATACTGTGCCTGAGCGACAGCAAGCTTATCTTCCTGATCCCTGAGCTGCAGTGATGATTTTTCGAGTGTCTTGAGCCACAGAGCTATTTCAAGTCCTCTCTTTTCCTCTGCATATGTAAGATATGCCTTTGCTTTTTCGGATTGTATCCTTAAAGGCTCTACTCTGTCCTCAAGTTCCTGCAGTCTGTCCCTTAGTCTGACGAGGTTTTCCTCTGTCTTGTCAAGTCTTCTTTCCGCCTCCGCCTTTTTATAGCGAAAGCGTGAAATACCTGCAGCTTCTTCAAATATTTCTCTTCTGTCCTCACCCTTTGTGGAGACGATAGAATCTATCTTACCCTGACCTATCATAGAATAACCGTCTCTGCCGAGACCTGTATCCATAAACAGCTCGTGGATATCCTGAAGTCTTACGTTGGTATTATTGATAAGATATTCACTGTTGCCGGAACGGTAGAAACGCCGTGTTACTGCGACCTCATCGCCGTCGAACTGCAGTGTCCTGTCGGAGTTGTCGATAGACAGAGTAACCTGCGCATAGCCTGTCTTTTTACGCTGCTGAGTTCCGTTAAAGATAACGTCCTCCATTTTGGAGCATCGAAGCGACTTTGCCGACTGCTCTCCGAGCACCCATCGTATTGCATCGCTGATATTGCTTTTTCCGCTGCCGTTAGGCCCTACAACAGCAGTTATGCCGTTTGTAAAATCAAGCCTTGTCCTGTCCGGAAAGGTCTTGAAGCCCTGTAATTCCAATCCTTTTAATTTCATTTTTCTTTATCCCTTCGGAGAGCGGCTATGCTCTCCCGATAAAAATATGTAAGGTCTCTCAGTTTGCCTGTGAAACCGGCACCTGAGCAGCACAGCGCACCTCATACTTTGACAGTCTGCTGTCCTGACGGACAATTGCGGTAATACCAAGCTTCTGCAGTTTTATAAGGTTTGAGCGCTTCTGACCTATAAATCTGGAGACGGAGGAGGGATTTATAAAGAAATCCGCAGCTCCCGTACATATTCTTTTCTTCTTTATCTCATCGAGAGCGTTCTCATAGATTATCTCGCTCTCACAAAGCTCTCTGAACGCAGGGTGATATGCTCCTGCTGTCATATTTTCACGCAGAGAGCCGCTGTCATGCAGACCAAGCCTTATTACGCTGATACCTTTTTCCTCAAAGAATTTCAGCAGCTCAGCGCACAGCACTACCGCCTGTTCAAGTGTTTGCGGCACATACTCTCCCTTTTTATAAAGCTCGTCAAGCTCCGTTCCTTTCAGAACTACCGTAGGATATATACGCATAGTATCGGGGCTGAGTGCCGCAAGCTTTCCTGCGGTTTCCCTGTCCGTCCCGTCATTGCTCATATAAAGCCCTGTCATCATCTGTAACCCTAACGAAAAGCCATAGCTTTTTATAAGCTCCGATGCCCTTATGACATCATCAGCCGTATGTCCTCTGTGATTTGCAAGCAGCACCTCGTCAGACATACTCTGCGCTCCAAGCTCGATCGAGGTAAC
Organism: uncultured Ruminococcus sp.; assembly: GCA_902767175.1. Lineage (GTDB taxonomy): Bacteria > Bacillota > Clostridia > Oscillospirales > Acutalibacteraceae > UBA1213. The sequence goes on along the minus strand of CACXGH010000062.1, from coordinate 8,327 downwards.
TCCTCTTTCCTTAAGTATATCAAGTACCTCACTGTCTATAGCGTCAGGTCTTGTAGACAGTCTTATGCCGCCGAATTCACCGCTCTTAACATAGGGAGCGGCCGCATCAAGCAGCTCTGTCATATAGCTTCGCTCTATAGCGGTAAAACTTCCTCCGAAAAAGGCTATCTCTGCATATTTTGTATTTTCTCCGAGACTTTCCCTTGCTGTCTCCACTGCCTTTTCCACATCTTCCGCAGAAGGCTGGTATGCCTGTCCTGTGATCTCCCTCTGGTCGCAAAAGCTGCACGCATGAGGGCAGCCGTTATGAGGTACGAAGATCGCCACATTTGAATGTTTCAATATCCCATCAACTCCAAAGCTTCACGGGCGGCCTGCTGTTCGGCTTCCTTTTTGCTTCTGCCGCCGCCTCGTCCTATTACGTTATTATTCAGATGCACCTCTACATAGAAATGCTTGTCATGGTCGGGTCCTTCCTCACCTGTCAGAACATAGGCAAGATGCTCCTCAGGATTTTTCTGGATTATCTCCTGAAGTGTAGTCTTATAATCCTTAAATGCTCTCGGCTTGGGATTTTTAAGCTCAGGCTCTATGTATCTGAGAATGAATTTTCTCGCCTGCTCCATACCGCCGTCAAGATATATTGACGCTATTATTGCTTCAAATGCGTCTGCAAGTATGGACGGTCTTTCACTTCCCCTGAGGTTTTTCTCTCCTCTGCTGAGTTTTAAGCATTCTCCTACTCCGAGAGCCTTTGAAAAACGGCACAGGCTCTTTTCGCATACAAGCGATGCTCTCAGCTTTGAAAGCTCCCCTTCGGGCAGGTCGGGGCAGTTTTTATATATATAATCCGAGACAACAACGCTGAGAACCGAATCACCTAAAAATTCAAGTCTCTCGTTGCTCTTTACACCATGTCTGACCTCATTTGCGTATGATGAATGTGTCAGCGCATTTTCAAGATAGGATATGTTCTTGTATTTGTAGCCTAATCTTTTCTCAAGCTCCTTCATCAGTCAGCCTTCTCCTCTTTTCCTGCCTTAAGCTGTGCAAGTCTTGCAGCAATTTTGCCCGTAACATCAGTATTGGCATAATCTATTGCCGACTTCATTGCAGTTATCATTGTCTCAGCCTTTGCACTGCCGTGTGTCTTGAGCACAGGCTTTGCAGTACCTATAATCGGAGCTGCACCGTACTGATTATAATCAAAATACTGTTTCAGCTCGTATATTTCCTTTTTGATTATTCCTGCTGCTATTTTTGTCTTGAGGTTTTTGAGGAACACACCCTTAAGCTTTTTCATAAGCTCCTTGGCAACGCCCTCGTACATTTTCAGAATTACATTTCCCGTAAAGCCGTCCGCTACAATTACGTCACATAAGCCTGCAGGAATATCCCTTGCTTCCATATTGCCGATAAAGTTAAGTCCGGACTGTTTCAGAAGCCTGAAAGCCTCATGCTGCAGTTCACCGCCCTTATGGTCTTCGGTCCCGACATTTGCAAGAGCTACCTTAGGCGACTTTATACCGAGAACATTCTCCATATAAACCGAGCCCATTATACCGAACTGCTGCAGCATTTCGGGGCGCACCTCTATATTGGCGCCGCTGTCTATCAGAAGAACGGGGCCGTCAGAGGAAGGCATTATCGGAGAGAACGCAGGACGCTTTACACCCTTTATACGCTTTACTATCATAGTTGCACCCATGATCAGAGCGCCGCTGTTTCCTGCCGAAAGAAATGCGTCTCCTCCGTCCTGAGCAAGCAGCTTAAGTCCCACAGCCATAGAAGAGTTATTCTTGGACTTCATTATCTCTCCTGCTTCGTCTTCCATTGTTATAATATCGGGTGCATGATGTATTTCAAGCCCCTCAAGAGAAATATCGTTTTTGTCGGCTGTCTGCCTGATTATCTCCTCGTTTCCCACAAGAACGATATCCACACCCTCGTATTTTTCACGACAGAGTCTGCAGCCCTTTATTATTTCAAGAGGAGCGTTATCTCCTCCGAATGCGTCAACCAATATTTTCATAGCATTCACTCCCTGTTTATTCCGGGAACCTCTAAAAATCTCATATACGGTCAGCTTGCTGTTTTTTCTTCTCATACTTATTTATCAGACCTTGCAATACATTAAGTATTACTGCTGCGGCTTTCCGCCTTGTCTGACAATAATCACGGACGCAATCTGCCTTGTGTCCCGGTTTTTAGAGAACCCTTATATATTTTCCACGCTTTTACCATATCTGTCCGATGATACGCAAATTGCAGTATAGACGTTTTCCGGCTGCCGGACAGGACATTATTTCCGTACAAAATCAGCTAAGCTCCGGAAGAACTGCCTCAAGTGAGCGCAAAGCTCTTTCGGAATAAGCCGCTGCTCTCTGCTTCTTGTCCCTGATATGCTCCTCAAGAGCAGGCAGTATTCCCATGTTTGCTCCCATAGGCTGAAAGTCACTCACCGTACTGTCTGTAATATAACCCTGCAGAGCGCCTGTCATTGTGTCAGGCGGAAGCGTTACGGTTTTCTCATCTCTGAGCCTTTTTACGGCATTGATTCCTGCAAGCATTCCCGATGAGGCGCTTTCCATATAACCCTCTACACCCGTCATCTGTCCTGCAAAAAAGAGGTTCGGGCTGTTTTTCAGTGATTGGTCGGTGTTCAGTATTCTCGGTGAGTCAATGAAGGTATTCCTGTGCATAACTCCGAAACGCACATATTCGGCATTTTTGAGAGCAGGTATCATTCCGAACACCCTCTTCTGCTCGGGGAATTTCAGATTTGTCTGAAATCCCACAAGGTTATACATTGTCTTTTCGGCATTTTCACTCCTGAGCTGCAGCACAGCCCAAGGTCTGTGACCTGTTTTCGGATCTCTCAGTCCTACAGGCTTCATCGGTCCGAAACGAAGCGTATCAAGTCCCCTCTGAGCAAGTATCTCCACAGGCATACAGCCCTCATACACCTTCGGATCCTGTACATCTACATCGTGTCTCGGTGCTCTTTCTGCATTTACAAGAGCCTCATGAAAGCTTTCATATTCCTCTTTGTTCATAGGGCAGTTGATATATGCATCATCTCCGCCCTTATCATATCGTGAAGCGGTAAATGCACAGCTCATATCAATGCTTTCCGCTGTTATTACAGGAGCTGCCGCATCAAAGAAATACAGTGAGCCGCCGCAAAGCTCAGACAGCTTTTCTGCAAGTGCATCGCTTGTAAGCGGACCTGTTGCAACGACCGTAACGCTGTTATTCGGAAGGCTTGTAACCTCACCCTCAATTACGGTTATCATCGGGTTATTTTTTATTGCGTCAGTGACCATAGAAGAAAATATTTCTCTGTCTACAGCGAGCGCACCGCCTGCAGGTACACGGCATTTATCAGCGCATTCCATGAGGAGTGAGCCTATCCTGCGCATTTCCTCCTTTAGAAGACCTGCGGCGCTGTCAGTTCTTGCAGCCTTGAGGGAATTTGAGCATACAAGTTCACAGAAGTCATTGCTTCTGTGAGCAGGAGAGCGTTTTTGCGGTTTCATTTCAAAGAGTCTTACCTGTACTCCTCTTTTTGCAATCTGATATGCAGCCTCACAGCCTGCAAGACCTGCACCCAACACATTAATATACATATTTTCCGATCTCACCACCTGTTACGGGACAAGAAAATGCCGTTTTCTTTATTATTACCTGCACGATAATAATTCAGCAGGCAATTATCCGTATTATTTTACCATATTTTATATACAATATCAAGTGCAAGAATTCCGTTTTTCCGGTTTTTGCAATTCCGTTTTTCCGGTTTTTGCTGAATTCCGTTTTTCCGTTTTTCCGTTTTTTGCGCCTTGCTCTCCTTTGATTTCCGCCCACGCAGCCAAAAGGCTGCTTTCGGGCTGGCTGACAAAAGAATTAACGTACGGTATTCTACTGCCTGTTTACCGTGCCTGCTTTATTGAATAAAGAACTCTTGGCATTAACGGAAAGCTGCCGCCGGTGCGTGACCGCACCTATAGTTTTCTTCATAATAAAACCGTCCCAAAGCGGTGCGTAAGCACCGTGTGGGACGGATAATTGCAGACAAGGAATGTTCGGTCTGAAAATCAGAGCGAGTCTGACGAGCGCCGCCGCGAATCGTCCTGTGCAGTCACGCACCGCTCCGGTCACGCACCACTTTCTGCTTCTATCTCCTGCCTGAGACGTGTAATGATCTTCTTCTCAAGACGCGATATATACGATTGGGAAATCCCTAAGCTGTCCGCTACCTGCTTCTGCGTATGCGGCTTTTTTCCGTTAAGACCAAAACGAAGTTCCATTATCGTAAGCTCTCTTTTATTCAGCCTGCTCACTGCCCTCATTAGCTGCGCCTGCTCCGACTCCTGCTCAAGACGCTGATTTACTTCATTTGCATCGCTGCCGAGTATATCCGATATAAGCAGTTCATTTCCGTCCCAATCGACATTAAGCGGCTCATCTATGGATATTTCATTCTTCTGCTGTGCGCTCTTTCGAAAATACATCAGTATTTCATTTTCAATACATCGTGACGCATAGGTCGCAAGCTTGATATTTCTCTGAGGACAAAAGGTATTCACTGCCTTTATCAGTCCTATTGTGCCGATAGAAATAAGGTCCTCAACGTTTACCGCAGGCGACTCGAATTTTTTTGCTATATACACAACAAGCCTGAGATTATGTGTTATCAGCGGCTCTCTTGCCTTCTCATCACCGTTGCTTATGCGCTGCATTATCTCGGCTTCCTCCTCGCTTTTAAGCGGCGGAGGAAGTGTCTCCGGGCCGTTTATGTAATATAAGCCCTCTGTTCCGTTCAGAGCCGTCTCCGCCATTGACAGCCCCTTGAATATCTTTTCGGACAAATAACGAATGCCCTTCACTCTGTTAACTCCCTTTCATAATCAGCTCTGCCGGAACAACTGCTCCGCAGTCCTCTGTAAAACCGCCTGCATTGTTCAGCGCAACATAAGCGCTGACATTATAGCTCCTCCCTCCTGATATTACCGTTATTTTTTCGGGCTTGAAGGCAGGCAGCAGCCCTTCTCCTTCTATGGTTCTATAAGGTACAAGCCTTATGCTCCTGCCCGAGAGCATTCCGCTTTCCTGCTTTTCTGCCTGTACAAGCTCAGGAAAGCTGCCGAAAAGTTCCCTGTTCCCGACTATTACACATTCCCCCGAAAACGGCTCATGCAGTGTATTTCCCGTATCGACAATACCTTCCGTCTCCGCTGCTGCCGTACCCGAACATATCACAACTCTGCATTTATCAGGTTTTATACTGTCTGCACGGGTCAGCCTGCATATTATCCTCATCAATGCATAGCATATCAGCGTAAGCCCTATAAGCACAAAGGGCGAAATCCCGATATAAACCGAGCCGTTGCGGACAGTCATGTTCTTCGGGGACATAAGCATAAGAATAGCTGTCATAAAGCCGCTGTACACAAAGCTCACAGTAAAAAGCAGAAGAGAAGCTTTTATATATCTCCTCATTCCCTGAGGAGCAAAGGTAAGGGCAGAAATAGCAAATGCCTGACCGATACTCATGATCAGCGACAGCAGAAACGGCACAGGCGGCAGCAGCACGGCAAAGGAGCATAATCCTCCTGCAGCAGCACCAAGCAGCAGCCTCAGTCTTTTCACCCGGACTGACATGAGCTTTTTTACCGAAAGCAGCATGATGTAGTCAACTATCATATTCACACAGAAAAGCACATCTGCATATATTACCGTTTCAAACACCCGCCTTTGCGATGTTTTCAAAGAAAGCCAATCCTATGCGGCAGCCGTTTTGTATTATTATAGACGGTCGTATGTAATTATTGTGTCGAAAACACTATGCGGTTTTCAGGCGAAAAAATTCAAAAAAGCACGGCAAACCGTTTACAGTTCACCGTGCCTTTGATGTTTATGCAGCCGCAGCAGATAACCTGCGGTGCTTATGTTCCCAGACCAAAGCTCACTGCAAGAGCCTCGTCTACCTTGTACATATCACTGCTGTTAAGAGTTCCCATTTTTTCCTTCAGCCTTCTCTTGTCTATTGTTCTTATCTGTTCCAGAAGAACTACCGAGTCTCTTGAAAGACCGCTGTTGTCCGCATAAAGTCTGATATGCGTCGGCAGCTTTGCCTTCGATTCACGGCTTGTTATAGCTGCCGCTATGACTGTGGGACTGAATCTGTTTCCTACATCATTCTGAATTATCAGAACGGGTCTTATCCCGCCCTGTTCCGAGCCGACCACAGGGCTCAGGTCTGCATAGTAAATATCGCCTCGCCTGATGTTCATATACCTTTTCACGCTCCGAATTTTTATTTGCGGTAATTCCGCTTAGCGATGTGTCGATATCAATATTTTGTCCCTTTACCGGGAGCTTTAATCATTGCTTATCATGACCAACACATTATATTTTATTCCCGTAAATAATTTTGGTGAGCGTATCCTTTTGCAAGTGACACTATGTACCCTTTTTCTACAGTCCTTTTCCTTCCTTGTATGTATCACCTCAAAGCAATGACATAGTAAAATATATGAACAGTCTCAGGCTTTAATAACCCTGTGCATTAAAAATATTTTCAAGCTCTCCAAGCCAATCCTCTGCTTCTCTTTTCAGCACGATGACCTCACGGCTTATCGGGTGTATCAGCTCAAGCTCGCCGCAGTGCAGACACTGACGGGAAAAATACCTCCTGCTGCCTCCGTACATCTCATCTCCTGCCAGCGGATGTCCGATATATGACAGATGTGTCCTTATCTGATGTGTCCTTCCTGTTTCAAGGGTGAGAGACAACAGTGTATGTCCGAATGCATATTTTACCGCACTGTAATGAGTAACGGCTCTTACTCCTCCGTCTCCTGCTTCACGCTGTATCGTATGTCCTTCCTTTAAACGGATAGGCATATCTATCGTTCCGCTGCCGTCAAGTCTGCCTTCACACAGGGCTGTGTATTTCTTTCTGACATTTGACGAAAGAAAGCTGTGTGCATAGCTGTTCTTTGCTGCTGTCACAAGACCTGATGTATCACGGTCAAGCCTGTTTACAGGACGGAATGTATAGTTTTCGCCCCTGCTTCTGCTGTAGAACATCACTCCGTTGGCAAGGGTATCAAGCTGATGCTCATGCACAGGGTGAACGGGCATGAACGGCGGTTTGTTCAGCACTATTATATCGTTATCCTCAAACACGATATCAAGCGGCATCTCCACAGGCTCGATAAAGCATTCGTCACTCGGAAAAACAAGCTCTATTGTTTCTCCTGCTCTGAGTATATCTATGCTTCTTACAGTCTTTCCGTTTACCGTCATTCCGTTTTCAGTCCGTTTCAGCTTTGTCAGCAGACGGGCTGATACATTGCAGTATCTGCGGAGAAAGGCTTTAACGGTTATTCCGTCAAATTCTTCTCCGACAACAAAAGAAGGCATTTTGCTTTCTCCCCTCTATAATAATACTTTTATTCAAAGCTCAGAAGTTCCTTAAGGTCGGTAATCCTGTAATCGCACAGCTCATGCGGCATTGTGACCTTTCCCTTCGGATCGTACAGGCAGGTGTCAAGTCCTGAATTTCTTCCCCCTTGCATATCAGAGGTAAGAGAATCTCCGACTACAAGCACCTTTGTTCTGTCCTTTTCATTTATATCGGACAGCACCATATCAAAGAATTTCCTGTCCGGCTTCTGCACTCCCATTTCATCTGAAATATATGCCTTTTTCACAAATCTGTTAAGCCCCGATATTTCAAGTCTTTCCCTCTGAACTGTTTTAAGCCCGTTTGTTATTATATAGATATCATAATGCATGACAAGCTCCTCAAGAGCCTCCTCAGCACCCTTGATATATACCGCATTCTGAGCCAAAAACCTGACATAATCATCGGCAAGCTCTCTGCTGACCGTCTGCAGATCATCTATATACGAAAAACACGTTCCGATCATTTCCCTGAAACGTCTTATTCTCAGCTCGGCACGGGTTATTTCGTTCATCTCAAACTTTTTCCATAAGGCCGCATTTATTCTGCTGAATGTACTGCATATTTCATCGTCAAAGGGATATCCCCTACCATTCATTGCAGAGCGCAGCGCCTGATATTCGCATTTCGGGAAGTCGAAAACAGTATCATCGGCATCCATAAGAAGAGTTGTATATTTCATATTCCTTCCTCCGTTATTCATATACCCTGATTATAAACTATGGCAATGATTTTTTCAACAGTGCCTGCGCCCATACACGGAAACCAATTTTGCCGGGACAGTCACATGGGGAAAACCCTTTTCCGGCGGAAAAAGGGTTATTCCCCATACCCCTTTCCTAAAACCGCTGAC
>CACXGH010000061.1 GCA_902767175.1 uncultured Ruminococcus sp. | reverse complement strand
CGCAGGAGCTAAAGCTCCCCGACGTCTGTTGACGGCGTTGCTCGCTCCAATCAAGCGAGCTTGTTGGAGCTTTGCTCCTTGTTTAATGGAATTTATCGCCGCCGACAGCGGTGCGTGACAGCAGAGAGGACATCAACAGCAGGAAACAATAAAAAACCAAGAAGCCGATGAAGGTAAAAATCGCTTTCATCGGCTTTTATAGCAAGTTAAGGTGATAATATGGCATTTAAAAGAATAAAAGTAAAGGGCGCAAGAGAACATAACCTGAAAAATATCAATGTGGATATCCCCAGAGATGAGCTTGTTGTCGTGACGGGTCTTTCAGGCTCGGGAAAATCCTCACTTGCTTTCGATACTCTGTATGCGGAAGGTCAGAGAAGATATGTGGAGTCTTTGTCGTCCTATGCGAGAATGTTTCTCGGTCAGATGGATAAGCCCGATGTAGACAGCATTGACGGTCTTTCTCCCGCTATATCAATAGACCAGAAAACCACCTCTAAAAACCCACGCTCTACAGTCGGTACGGTAACGGAAATATATGACTATCTCCGACTTATGTATGCAAGGATAGGTGTTCCTCATTGTCCCGTTTGCGGCAGAGAAATAAAACAGCAGACGGTAGACCAGATAGTCGACAGGGTAATGGAGCTTCCGCAGGGTACGAAAATACAGATACTTGCTCCTGTTGTCCGTTCTAAAAAAGGCGAACATCAGAAGGAATTTGAAGCTGCTTCAAAGGGCGGCTTTGTCAGAGTGCGTGTTGACGGGATAATATATGACTTGTCGGAGGAGATAAAACCAGAAAAGAATAAAAAGCATAATATAGAAATAGTAGTCGACAGACTTGTAATAAAGGACGAAATAAGGTCAAGACTTGCCGATTCTGTCGAGGTGGCATCAAAGCTTTCCGGAGGTCTTGTAATAGCAGCGGTAAATGACGGAGAGGATATTCTTTTCTCACAGAACTATGCCTGTCCGGAGCATGGAATAAGCATTGATGAGCTTAGTCCGAGAATGTTCTCTTTTAATAACCCGTACGGTGCCTGCAAAAAATGTACAGGTCTCGGTGTATTTATGCAGATAGATATTGACCGCATTATACCCGATTGGTCAAAGTCTGTAAGACAGGGCGCAATAAAGGGCAGCGGCTGGGCTATGGAAGGCAGCACCATAGCGACAATGTATTTTGAGGCTCTTGCAAAGCATTATCATTTCTCTCTTGATACACCCGTAAAGGAATTGCCGAAGGAAATTCTGGATATACTCCTTTACGGCACAAAGGGAGAAAAGATTACCCTTCACAGAAGAAATGAATACGGTTCAGGTACATATCAGACAGAGTTTGAGGGAATAATCAATAACCTTGAGCGCCGTTTCAGAGAAACACAAAGCTCATGGATAAAGGCGGAAATTGAAAGCTATATGTCAGCAGTACCTTGTGATGCCTGCAAGGGCAGAAGATTGTCACCTGAAAGCCTTGCGGTTACGGTAGGCGGACTGAATATAACAGAGTTCTGCGATATGTCGGTTGAACAGGCTCTTGAATTCACAAGAAATTCAAGGCTTAATGACCGTCAGAAGCTCATTGCAGGGGCGATAACAAAGGAAATAGACAGCAGACTTGATTTTCTCAGCAGTGTGGGACTGTCTTATCTGACTCTCTCACGCTCGGCAGGAACTCTGTCAGGCGGCGAAAGTCAGAGAATAAGACTTGCGACACAGATAGGCTCTGCACTTTCCGGGGTTCTGTATATACTCGATGAGCCGAGTATCGGTCTGCATCAGCGTGACAATGACAAGCTTATTGCAACGCTGAAAAACCTTCGTGATCTCGGAAATACCGTAATTGTCGTTGAGCATGACGAGGATACGATGAAATCAGCCGACCATATCATAGATATTGGTCCGGGTGCAGGAATACACGGCGGTGAACTTGTTTGTGCAGGAACAATTGAGGAGATAAAAGCGTGTGACCGTTCTATAACGGGCCAGTACCTGAGCAGAAAGATGTTTATTCCCGTGCCTGAAAAAAGGCGTGAGGGCAGCGGCAAGAGCCTGAAGATCTACGGTGCATATCAGAATAATCTGAAAAAGATAGATGTAGAAATACCTTTGGGAAAGTTTGTCTGTGTTACGGGTGTGTCAGGCTCGGGAAAATCCTCTCTTATAAATGAGATACTATATAAAAAGCTTGCGTCTGAGCTTAACGGAGCAAGACCTGTACCCGTAAAATGCAAAAAAATTACGGGTATAGAAAATCTTGACAAGGTAATAGATATCAACCAATCCCCTATAGGCAGGACTCCAAGGTCTAATCCTGCCACATATACGGGAGTATTTACGGATATCAGGGAGCTGTTTGCACAGACAAACGAGGCAAAGATACACGGCTTCGGCTCAGGAAGATTTTCCTTCAACGTAAAGGGAGGAAGATGTGAGGCTTGTCAGGGTGACGGAATAATAAAGATAGAAATGCACTTTTTGCCTGATGTATATG
>CACXGH010000060.1 GCA_902767175.1 uncultured Ruminococcus sp. | reverse complement strand
TGCTGCATCCACGGATTATATCCCCACGGCATCTGCTGTGACATATCACCGCCCTGCATCATCTGCTGCATCCACGGATTCTGCACAGTTGCGATCTGATTGGGTTTCTCATCTTCGTTTTTATTATCTTTTTTATCTTTGATCTCTACCTTTTCTTCTTCCGGAGCTTTCTCCTTTGCTTCTTCGCTCTCATCGGTAAAGTCAAATACCGGACGCTCGTGCTTTTCGCCGTTTTCGTCTGTAAAGCTGAATCTTGATGAAGGTGTCTCGTCCTTCTTCTCCTCTGCCTTTTCTTCCTTCTCCGCTTCATCGGTAAAGTCGAATACCGGACGCTCGTGCTTTTCTTCGGCAGGCTCGGTCTTCTCTTCGGATTTCTCCTCTGCCTTCTCTTCCTTCTCCGCTTCATCGGTAAAGTCGAATACCGGACGCTCATGCTTTTCTTCTACAGGCTCGTTCTTTTCCTCGGGTTTTGTTTCCTCGGAAGGTATGTCTGTATTTTCACCGTTGTGAGCCTCTGTCGATCTTTCTTCATCTCCCGGATTTTCGCCGTTGCTGAAATAATCAAAGAAGCTTGAGCGTGTTTCCTTCTCGCTCTCGGTCCTGTCCTCAACGGTAATATCCGTATCATTATCAGACCAATCGCCTTCCTGAACGTTGCCTGCTCCTATGAGCCTTCTATTGGATTCACGAATATTCTCAGGCATCTGATGCATATGGATATTCGGTGTGATACCGAACATCGGCACGTTCCAGTCAAGTGCATATACGAAGCACTCTACAACATAGCTTGCCCATTTTTCAGCCATGCAGGCGTCTGTGGTAAGTACCTTAATTGACTGAAGAATAGCAATACACTTGTCGATCTCGGATTCATCATGAGCCAAATACAGTGCGTTACACATACCCTGTTCATAAGCATCAAGAAATACCTTTCTTTCCTGCTTAAGATCCGGAATAAACTCATCGAGCAATGCCCTGAGCTGGATACCGTCGATGATTACATCCACTCCGTAGGTCTTTACGATATACCGCAACGCTTCCTTGGCGTCCTGGAAAGTCAGCTTATCCTCTTTTTCCTCCTCGAGTTCAGCTCCGCAGAAGGGACATCTTATGATAAGGCTGGCACGGGCGTTGGTTTTCCACTCGCTGCCGCACTTTTTACACTGCATTGTATATCACCGCCTTTTGTGGGATTTTTTATCTTTTCAGAATACTAATCTGAGTCAAGTTATCATTTTAACTATACTAAATTTTTTATGAAAATTCAAGAGCTAAAACCATATTTTTGGACATTTTACCAAATATTCATAAATTCATCCTGACTGACACAAATTACACCGTCATGTAAAAAAAGTGTCTTCAGCAACACTGCCAACCGCATTTGCCAAAGTCCCTGTTTTTCCTTACAGCGATAGTACCTGATAGTAAATACATATGTATTATACTAAATTTCGCGCATTCTTTCAATATTTTTTTGTGAGTTATACAAAAATATTTAAAAAATATTGCACGAATTTTCACCTCACTTTTTACCCATTTTCACCAACAGCAGTGCGCACCAAAAACAGACAAACGGCATAATATGTGGTATACGCAGTAAAGGAGGAAAAGCAATGTCAGAAAATGTACTTTGTAACGGCTGTGAGGATTGCTATCCGAGCGACAAAATAAAAGAGGCAGTGTGCATTAGCGCATCACGAATTTATGATTCCTGCTCGGATAAGGATTGCCTTGAGGACCTTCCCGTTCTGCTTACAAAGGCAGGACAGTGTATGATAGACAAGGCTGCTTCCGTCAGACTTAACGATGTTAATGTCTGCAATGTCGCAATAAGCCTTCAGCCCATTCCGTTCAATAAGGGCTTCTATGCCGTGGATATAACCTTCTACTTCGATGTTTGTCTCGATGTATTCATGGCTCCTAACGCCCTGCCCATGCCTGTCAAGGGACTCGCTGTTTTCTCAAAGAGAGCAGTTCTGTTCGGCAGTGACGGCAGCGTTAAAGTGTTCAGCTCCGACTGTAACTCAGATGCCCCTGACGGCATGAACGCACCCACCAAAAACTGCCCGAAGGCTACCGTGCAGGTTGCTGAGCCTATTCCGCTGTGTGCAAAGCTTGCAGATAAGAATACCTGCTGCCTTATGCCGCAGTACAGAATTCCCGAAAGCATCATGAGAAGATACGGCGGTGAATTCGTAGGCAATGAAGCCGATAAGCAGGTACTCGTATCAGTAGGTCTGTTTACTATCGTTCAGCTCGAACGCAGTGTGCAGATGCTTATCCCTGCTTATGACTTCTGCATTCCCCATAAGGAATGTGTATCAAGCTCGGAAGATCCCTGTGAGCTTTTCAGCAGCATAGAATTCCCTACAAATGAATTCTTCCCCTCTAATGTTCCTTCGGACAAAAGACCGCCCTGCTCCTGCGGCTCATAAAATTTTTCTGTAACAAAAAGGCAGTATGCACCTTGTTTTTGCGGTGTATACTGCCTTCTTCTGTTTGTTTATACTACTTTTAACGGGAGTCCGGTATTATTACTGCATTCAGCCAAAACCGTTATGCAGATCTATATTAATAAATCAGGCCTCAGCGACTACCTCGGGGAATTCCGACGGAATAATACCTGCGCTCTTGGGAGCAAAGAGGTTTTTAAGCTCCTCGCCTGTTGCTTTGAGAATATCATTCTGTGAGGTAAGCTCCTTTATCTCGGCTGTGGGAGATGTATATATCTCGTACTTTACTTCATAGCCGTCATAGACCTTCTGTGTGTAGGTTATGGTCATTGCGTCGCCGTCTATCTTGAGGTTGCCGGAAATATCAAAGTTCTGAATTCCTGAGTTATACTCCTCACCCGGAAGAATATCGCTCTGCTGACCCATGCCTGTATTCATTATGCCGGACATAGGACTGCTCAGGTCGCTCTTGATCGTGAAATCACCCGTTGAGGTATCTCTTGTATAGGTTACATCACCCGATACAGCCATACCTGCGAAGGAAATAACGTATTTATCCTGATTATCCTGACTCTCATTTCTCAGTGTGATCGTCTCTAATGTCATTTCACCCTGTCCGCCGATCATTGTCGAAACAGCAAGTGTCATCTGCTTTGAGCTTGAAGGATAGGCACCCGTTGTCAGAACAATGCCAATTCCGTTATCGCCGGAAAGAAGCTTTATCTCAGCCTTGAGGAGCTGACCGTTATCGTTGATATAATGCTTTATATCAAGCTTTACAGCACCCTGTGAATTGATCTGTGCAGCAAGTGATGCAGGATCAAACCCGGCAAGCGCATCATCAACATACTTGTTTATGTCGTCATTTATACTGACAGTTTCCTTTATCCATGCCTTTACGTCATTTATAAGAGCTGTAATGACATCGGCATTTTCAAAGCTGTGAGTAATCACATGGGCATCAACGTCTGTACCGTCTATGTTCACCTTTTCGTCAGCAACATCAATATTGCCGTACTTGTCGAAATCCCCCTTCAGCTTGGCGCCAAGGCTGGACAGCCCGAACGGATCGGCGCTCTTAAAGAGGTTATCGTACACAAATTCATAGACGTCCATCACCGTATCGTATGTCTTGCGGTCAATGTTGAGGATATTATCGCCTTCGGGGCCAAAGGCGGAGGAAAGCGCTTTATTTCTCAGGTCGTTAAACTCCAGGAAATAATCAAACGAATTTTCACCGTCAGAATACTTTACGACTGCCTTATCAGGGTCGGCATAAAGCTCAGAAGTCATATTCATACCCGGGTAACTGAAATCCGTACCGTTTATAACGGTACTTGTAGAAGAATAAAACTTTTTGTTCTCAGCATCTAATGCATAAACAGTCTTGTGTGTGCTGTACGAATCTGTAATGGAATATCTTACGGTCTTTTGCTGAGAGCCGGCAGAAACAGCGGTCTTGATAACCTCATTATTCTCGGTAAGCTCCTCAGCTGCGGTCTGATAAGACCCGAACACATAACCTGTAGGGTCGCTCTTGATATCCTTATTTTTGGAAGAGCTTATTACAGCCCTTATAATAAAGAACGCAGATATGCCTATCGCAATAACAAGCGCCGTAACGATAAGCCATATAATAAGCGTTTTATGGCTCTTTTTGGCAGCCACATCAGCCATTGTATATTCCTGATACCTCGACTGCTCCGGCACTGACTGTACAGGTTCCGCATATTTCTGCTCCTGCAAAGGAGTCTGCATTTGCGCTGTGCTCTGCAGTACCTGATAGTTCTGCTGACCCGAGCCGAATTCGGGTGAAGATATATCCGGTATAAAAGCACCGCAGGCCGTACACTGGCGTACCGAAGGATCGTTTTCTTTTCCGCATTTCGGACAATACATTACAAACATCTCCTTTGATAATAAATTGGGCTTTCATGTCATTTTTTCAGGCATATAAGCTCTTTATTATATTTTATAATATGAGAACAGTATTGTAAATAGGATTTTACAAATTTTTTTCAGTAAAAAAGCAGGTTTTTTCTTATTTCCGATTGACAAAGGAACAAAATAATTTTACAATTATAATGTTATGTATATACGAGGTGATAGCGTGAATATACTCGCAATAGGCGATGTTGTAGGCTCTATAGGCTGCAGGTTTCTTCGTGATAAGCTGCCTGCACTTAAAAAAAGTGAAAAGATAGACCTTGTTATAGCCAACGGAGAAAACTCCGCTGACGGCAACGGCATCACACCCTCCTCCGCTGAGCATCTGTTCAGCAGCGGAGTTGATATTATTACGGCAGGAACTCACACCTTCCGCCGCAAAGAGAGCTACAGCAAATTTGATGAATGCCCGGGTCTTATACGCCCCGCAAATTATCCCGAGGGTACTACTCCGGGAAGGGGATATACGGTATATGACCTTGGAAGAGTCCGGATAGCTGTTATCAATCTTATGGGGTGTATGTATATGGAGGCTCTTGACGACCCGTATACTGTCATTGAAAGAATACTCAGGGAGATAGACACCAAAATTATCGTGCTCGATTTCCATGCAGAGGCTACCGCTGAAAAACTCGCACTCGCCTATTATCTTGACGGAAGGATATCCGCTATGTTCGGCACGCATACCCATGTGCAGACTGCAGACGAAAGGATACTTCCAAAGGGTACGGGGTACATAACCGATGTCGGCATGACAGGGCCTACCGACTCTGTACTCGGAGTCAGGCCTGAGATTGCGATAAAAAAATTCAAGGAAAAACTGCCTGTCCGTTTTGAGCTTGATACGGGCAAATGCCATGCAGACTGTATCAGGTTCAGTATAGATGAAAAAACCGGACACACTGTCTCTCTGAAAAGAATGAAAATTTCATGATAAGCAAAAAATAACAGGTTGTTCATAAAATCATAACATTTTCTTTATACTATACACTTGAAAATTATCTATTTTCAATATAATATATAATATATTATTATGGCGCAGTAGCTTTTCAGGAGGGCAATTATAATGGAAGTATTGAAGGTTTCATCAAAATCCGCACCAAATTCCGTAGCAGGTGCTATTGCAGGAGTCGTAAGGGATTACGGCTGTGTTGAAGTACAGGCTGTCGGAGCAGGAGCAACAAATCAGGCACTCAAGTCCGTAGCCGTAGCAAGAGGTTATCTTGCACCTATGGGAATAGACCTTATTTGTATACCTGCATTTACCAGCATTGAGATCGAAGGTATCGAAAGAACGGCTATGAAACTGATAGTCGAAATAAGATAATTTGTTAAGGAAGTGCAAGAAGCAATGATTAACGGTTCTTACTACAAAAATGCGCTAATTTCCGGTGCAAACAACATAATCAGACAAAAGGAAGAGATAAACTCTCTGAACATATTCCCTGTTCCCGACGGAGATACAGGCACAAATATGTCAATGACGATCGAAGCGGCAGCAAAAGCACTGAGCGAGAGCAGTGCACAGCGAATTGACGAGGTCGCATCAGAGGCTGCTTCTGCTATGCTCAAATCCGCAAGAGGCAACTCAGGCGTTATACTTTCTCTTCTTTTCAGAGGTATTGCAAACGGTCTGAAGGGCAAGGAGGAAATCGACGGCAAGGATCTTGCCAACGCTCTCAAGATCGGTGTAGAGACCGCATATAAAGCAGTAATGAATCCCACAGAAGGCACTATTCTGACAGTTGCCAGAATGGCATACGAAGCAGGAAGAACAGCCTCAGGTGTTGAGGACGATGCAGTAATAGTCTTTGGTTCTGTTGTGTCGGCAGCCAATGAAGCGCTGAATCGTACTCCGGAAATGCTTCCTGTACTTAAAAAGGCAGGCGTAGTTGATGCAGGCGGCAAGGGTCTTTGCGTTATCTTTGAAGGTATGCTGTCACTTCTCCGTGACGGTGTCATGATAATGAATGATGCACCTGCTGCAGGAATGAGTCCCGAAAAAGAAGACAGTGCTGCGGAGTTTTTCAGAAATGCCGCTGCAGAGTTTGACTCCGTCATCAACTTTACCTACTGCACAGAGTTCATAATAGGAAAAGCACCCGAGCTTGACAGAGAATCCTCTGAGCTGAGAGCTTTCCTTGAAACAATGGGCGACTGTGTTGTGGTAGCCGATGACGATGATTTCATAAAAGTTCATGTCCATACGGAACACCCGGGCAAGGCGCTTGAAGAGGCTCTGACTTACGGACAGCTTCTCACCGTAAAGATAGAAAATATGAAGGAGCAGCACAGAAAGGCTGCCGAGAAGTACGAAAAAGAGAAGGCAAGACTTGCCGAAGAGGAGAAAAAACGTGAGGCTCTCAAGCCTGTTGAGCCGACCGATGATGTAGGATTTATTGCAGTTGCAGCCGGCAAGGGTCTTGAGAATGTATTCAAGGATCTTGGCTGTACTCATGTAGTCAGCGGCGGTCAGAGTATGAATCCGAGCACAGACGACATTTATCAGGCTGTAATGGCTACACCTGCAAAGACGGTATTTGTTCTTCCGAACAATAAGAACATTATTCTTGCTGCCGAGCAGGTCGTTCCGCAGGTAACTGACAGAAATGTTATCATTATCCCTACAAAGACAATTCCTCAGGGACTTGTGGCTATGCTTTCCTACTCACCCGATGCTACTATTGAGCTGAACAGTGAGTTCATGATCTCCGCTGCAAAGAATGTTTCTACGGGTCAGGTCACATATGCCGCAAGGAATTCCGAATTCGGCGGCACTAAGATAAAAGAGGGCGATATCATAGCCTTGAACAACGGCAAGCTTACCCACAAGGATAAGGATCCCGTTAAGGCCGCTATAAAGCTTGCAAAGGAAATGTCAGGCAGAGATACAAGCTATATCTCCGTTATTTACGGCGAGGGTATCAGCGAAGCTCAGGCTAATGCAGCATTTGAGGGTATCAAGGCAAAGGTCGGCGGCGATATTGAGGTAACACTTATTGACGGCGGACAACCCGTATATTACTTCATGCTCTCAGTCGAGTAAGACTTTCGGGCATTATCCGGGAAAATATAGATAAATAAAAACCGATTCTTCCGAAATCAGACAGGAAGAGTCGGTTTTCTTGATACTGCAAAGGAAAGGAGAGGAAAGATGGCGTCATTATTCAGAACTCCGCTGACAACACTGTCAGGAATAGGAAATAAAAAGGCCGAACAGTTTCATAAGCTTGGTGTTGATACTGTCGGAGAGCTGTTAAGGCTTTATCCGAGAGCATATGAGGATTGGAGCAGCCCTGTTATGATAAGCGATGCTGCAGACGGAGAAAACTGTTGTATCAGGGCTGCTGTACGCACCTGTTCATCACCTGCTTATATACGGAAGAATATGACTCTGTATAAGTTCACTGTCACAGACGGCATTGATTTTATGACGGTTTCGTTCTTTAATGTCGCATTTATTTATGAGCAGCTTAAAAAAGGCGGAGAATTTCTGTTTTACGGAACAATAAAAAAAAGCGATAAAGGCACTGAAATGAGCAGCCCTAAGATACAGACAACAGGCAAGGTGCGTATCCGTCCTGTTTATCCGCAGACAAACACGCTGAAAAGCACCCATATTGAAAATGCGATGGAAAAAGCGCTGGCAATGCTGCCCGAAAAGGTCAACGATACAATACCTGCCTATATAAGAGATAAATACGGGCTGTGTGACCTGAAATACGCACTAAGAAACATACATTTTCCCGAAAACTCACAAGCTGCGCAGACGGCAAGAAACCGTCTTGTATTTGAGGAACTGCTAATTCTTGAAACAGGTGTCGGACTTCGCTGCAGCAGCAGACTAACAGAAAATTCATATATAATAGAACATGATCATACAGACGAATTTCTTAAACTGCTCAGCTTTCCGCCAACAGGCGCTCAGAGAAGGGTTATTTCAGAATGTATTTCCGATATGCAAAAATCATGTCACCCCATGAACAGGCTGATACAGGGCGATGTAGGAAGCGGAAAAACAGCAGTTGCTGCGGCAGTATGCTATACTGCCGCAAGGAACTCTTTACAGTGCGCTTTTATGGTGCCGACAGAGATACTCGCAGGACAGCATTTTGAAAGCCTGAGCGAGATATTTAACGGCACTGACATAAGGCTTGCACTTCTGACAGGCTCGACAAAAGCTGCTGAAAAAACAAGAATACTAACCTCGCTGAAAAACGGAGATATTGATATTATCATTGGTACTCATGCACTTATCTCTGAAAATGTCGCCTTCAATAAGCTCGGTCTTGTAATTACTGACGAACAGCACCGCTTCGGAGTAGGACAGCGGGCTGCTCTGACATCAAAAGGGCAGTCTCCTCATGTGATAGTAATGTCAGCTACGCCTATCCCGAGAACACTTGCACTTATGCTTTTCGGAGACCTTGAACTGTCGATAATTGATGAAATGCCGCCCGGCAGGCAGAAGGTCGATACCTACTGTGTCGGCGGTGAAATGAGAGGACGAATATATAATTTTATAAAGAAACATATTGACAGCGGACATCAATGCTATATTGTTTGTCCTCTTGTAGAGCAGAACGAAACCGAACTGATAGCCGCAGAGGAATATGCCGAAAATCTTAAAAAGAGCGTTCTTGGAAAATACAGGATAAGAGTGCTTCACGGAAGAATGTCCGCAGCCGAAAAAGACATCGTTATGAACGAGTTCGCATCGGGAAAGGCTGATGTGCTTGTTTCAACTACAGTAGTTGAGGTCGGTGTCAATGTACCTAACGCTACAATTATGCTTATTGAAAACGCTGAGCGTTTCGGACTGTCGCAGCTTCATCAGCTCAGAGGAAGAGTCGGCAGAGGAAAGGAGCGCTCATACTGCATTATGATAACCGATAACACCTCCCCTGTCACGCAGGAAAGACTTGGAATATTGTGCAGAACAAATAACGGCTTTACTATAGCAGATGAAGACCTGAGACTGAGAGGTCCCGGTGATTTCTTCGGATTCCGTCAGCATGGAATACCTGAATTTAAGCTTGTAAAAACCTCGGATATGGTAAATGTAGACGCAGCAAGAGATGCGGCAAGAGAAATACTGAGTAAAGATCCGATGCTGACATCAAAGGAGGACGCACCGCTTCTGTTTGAAATCAGACGTCTGTTCCCAAACACACAATCATAAACGCAATAAACGCATTAAAAAATCCCCCGAATTAATCGGGGGATTTTTTTTTGAGTTATTCGGGAACTTACAGGTTATCAGTTGCCGTATGTTCCGTCGATAAGATCACCTGTAGTGCCTGTACCTGCTTCATTGATTGTGCCTCTGCCTATATAGGTTATGTTCTCCATACCCTTCCAATAGGTCTCGTCAAAGAGGTCAGCAATGTATGCAGTTGTTGAACCGGCAGGTCTTCTGATCTCATACTTGCCTTCACGAATAGCAAACTGATGCTTTTCGCCCTTCTTATCAATATACTTGACATAGAAGTCAGTTCTGAACTCTACATAAAGCTTATCAGAACCTGAATCAGCAGGAATAAGATAGAAATGAGGTGTTCTTGTCTTTGTACCGTCAAGAGTACCCATATTAGCGAACTTAAACTCGCTTGCTATCATCTTGACTGTTGTACTGAGATACAGTGCAGATGTAGACTCCCATCTGAAGTGAATGCCCTTAGATGTCTCGTATGAATAATACGGAGCAAATCTTGTAAATGAGCCTTCCTTAGCGGCAAAGTTTACATAAGTAGTCAGTGAGTTAGCGCCTGTCTTGAAGTCATTATTGACTATCCATTCCGTAGATGCATTGGTAACAGATCCAACTGTATTTTCATTAAGGTCTTTCTCGCCTGATATATAGTAACCGATGTTATTTTCATTCGTGAAGAATGACCTTGCCTCTGATGAATAGAGATTAACAACACCTTCAGTAGAAAGTTCATGAGCTGCGTCATCATCAAAGTAGTAAGATCCTGCCTTGATCACATAGGAAGCAAACGGAGCACCGGCTACTGCCTTGACTTCTGCATCCTTTGTAAAGAGGAGTGTCATCGGACTATATGTCTTTTGGAGCACACCGCCAACGACTTCGGTCTTTTCAACCTTCATGATGTAATCCTGCCTGTCTGTTTTCTTTGCATCATTCGGGTAAGATGCATCATACTTGGTCTGCTCGAATATCTCTGCATTTATCTCACGGTAGTCAGATGCCGTATTAGCAGACCACTTACCGTTGGACGACTGGTCAATGTAAACCCACGCTTCGTTCATGTTCATGCTGGGCTTAGCCTGTCCAAGCTCATGGACATTTCCTAACTTGTCAGTCTCAACAAACTGAACGTTATAGATCGTAGAATAGTCGCTCTCACCGTCAGGAGAGAGGAAGTAGATCGGATATCTCTCCGGGTTATATTCCGTTACATCTCTGTACTTATAACCTGTAGGACTTTCGGTAAGAGTAAATCTGATCTGGAACTTTGAGCCGTCAGCAACCTTGTTCTGGCAGTCAAAGAGCACCATTGCAATAGAGCCTTCACTCATTATCTCAAGACCGGAGATAGCACTCTTTATTGCATTTCTTGCATTATCAAGTGATGTAGTGCCTCCCGTTCCGAGGAAAGCTTCCTCACCTTTTGCAAGCTTGCTTCTGAGAGTCTGGACAGATGCAGCCGTATATTTTCTGTTCTTGACAGTTCTTGAATTATACTCAGGATATACGCCGCCGCCCGAACCATGGATCTTATAAGAATCGCTCATATCATCGTTCTTAAGAGGATCACTGATATATGCTTTCGCTTCGTTCATAGTAACATACAGCGCTCTGCTCGATTTGAGGAAATTCTCTATAGAAATTGCCTCATTGTAGCACCATGTATCATCTGAACTTTCAAAGTTCTTGGTAATGAAGAAGGTACATCCGTTCTGTGTTACGGTCGTTGAATAATTCTCATAGAGATTATAGAGACCCGTAGAGTAGGTATAGTATGCTGAATCGGATACATTACCGGTGTTGTTGTACTGAGATGCGATCTTACAGCCGTAGTATGTTGTTCTGAGCAGGTTGACAGCTCTCTTGAGTCTTTCCTGATCGGATACAAACTCTACCCAACCGCCGTAGTTATGATTGAGCGAAGGATCGAAGAGAACATAGTCTCCGCCCTGGAAACAGGTCTTATACTCGTATGTCTTTTCCTTGGTAGGATCATCAATATCCGGACCTATAACCGTAAATGTAATAAAGGGGTTATTTTTCGGGATATTGCTCTTGTAGTAAATATTGCTGTTTGCTGTACGGTTAAGCTTATCAGTCATTTTGGTATCGTATACATACTTATCAACAAAAGGACCGTCTACTGTGATGTTAGGTTCTTTCCATGTCTTGTATGTCGGATTTGATACTGTATCGACATAAGGAAGCTTAAAGTAAACCGTAAGTGTATCACCGATCTGTGATTCCTCAGGATCGAATGTAAGGATATTGTAGTTCTGGAAATGACCGCTTCCGCCGTTGTAGTTGGAAAGCATCTCCAGCCATACATCGCCTCTTGCGTGTTCAACGATCTTTGTCTGTACAGTTGACTTAGAAGGATCCATACCCTCTATTGTAAAGCTGTACTCAGCCTGAGTTGATACAGGGATCTTGAACTCGTACCAATCGTAGTATGCAGTAAGCTCAGCAAGACCGAGACGACCGCCGGATTCGTTGTTTATTCCGGAACCGCCGAACGGATTGCTTGTACTGATCTCAGAATTAAAGGAGCTTGTTTTGCTGCTGCCATACAGGGTTGAATATGACTTATTCTGAATTCTTACCTTTCTTCCGCCTACATAAGCCATTTGCATATCGGTTCCGGTAAGGTCGGATTCAGAATATCCGCCTTCATTATATGTGCCGCCGCCGCCGGATTCACCGCCGCCGCCGCCACCGCCGCCGCCTGCGGCTGCATCGAGATCCTTAAGCTGGAAAGCAGCGCCTGAGCCGCCGGAAAACTCGTAATGGTGACCAAGCGTAAGAGCAGTATCGACCGTCTGCTGACTTCCGTTGCCGTTATTTACGATAAACTTTGTAGCATTCTTCGGAGGTGTGATTTTATAAATTACTTTTCCGTTAGCATCCTTAGTTCCTGTTTCATCAAGATAGTAACCCGGGAACGGAGCGCCGTTACATCCATCACCCCAGAAATAGATCTGTAAATTATCCCAATTGTAGTTATTGGTTATATAGATAACTCCGGTTTCATAGGGACCGAAATCAGATGCGGACTGAACAGTAGCCTCTTTCCAATTTCCTACTGTCATCTTTCCGTCACTCCAGCCGGTCTTATAATAACCGTAGCCCTTTTGAAGGGTAATATTGACTGTCTGGGCGCCGCCGCAGTTGAATATTACATACTTGGCATTATCAGGTACCTTTGCCATATACATATTCTGACCGCTTGCATTCTGCTTATAAAAATCCATTTTATTGCCGGGCCATGTTGTTGAATAACCCGAATCATTCCAGAAGTGTGCATAAAATTCATTTGAACCGTTCTTCCACAGACCATATCCATCATCATTATCGGTGAAGTATACATAGTCACCGTTTGTATGTATAACATCGCCTATCTGAATATCATCATTTGCAAGAGTAGGTCCTGCCTTAGGCTCTTCCGGAGCTGTAGGAACAGCAGAGTACTTGGGATATATATCACTGACCTTTATTACAGATGCAGTATTAACACCCTTAGTATACTGAATTATATACTCACCTGCTTCAAGCTTGCCTGCATTATACGCATCAAACGGTGCAGGATCGCCGGCAACATCAGGTGTATACTTATTTACAACACCAAAATTCTCATTCTTATTGGCATCAGTTATCGGATAACGGAAGCAATAATAGGGTGAATCAAATGATGATGCGATAGTATCTGTACCGATCTTGCCCTTTACTTCATCGCCGTCGAATATGCCGTAAACTGTAACGATCTTGGTCACAGTTGAAAGTGTGCCGTCCTCATTGATAACAACACAAGCATTGGCATCGCCAATTGTGTCTGTCATGATGTCTGCTGTTGAAGCTATATCGGCACCGTCTTTGGCTGTAGCAACTACAAATTTCTCGCAGTCTGCCTTAGCTATGTCAAGATAACGGTACTCTGAATCCTTTGCAGATCCCCAGAGAGTAAGACCTGTCATATCAACAGTTGTAGCTGTAGCGCTGTTCTCTGAATACTTGCGTACCTCATAGCTGAGTGTTGTATCCTTGGAATTGTTGATAACCCAGAGTCTTATTACACCCAGTGAATTAAGCTCATCAAGACTCTGAGCAGGCTTAAGGATAGTATATGCATTAAGCGCAGCTTCAAGATCATCTGCAAGCTTATTGACATCGTCCTGCTTTGTCTTATCCTTAGCTGTATTTGCAGCTGCTATAGCTGCTGTAAGAGCTGCATAACTATCATCTGTGCAGTTAACCTTACCGCTTGTCTCTGCATTTGATATTATTGCATTAGCCTGAGCAAGAAGCTCGTTGACCTTTTCAACATCAAGCACAGAAATCATTACAAGAGCATTGTCTGCAGCGACAAGAGCATCGTATGCATCGTTAAGCGCACCCTGTGATGTTTCTTTCTGTCCAAGAGCAACCCTTGCATTCTGAATAGCAGTATTAAATGCTGCCTGACCTTCTGCCTCATATACACCGGTCAGATTTTCCTTTGATTTTAATTCCTCGATTTTTGCCGAAAGAGTGCCTCTGTCAAGTCTTGCTGCTCTGAGTGCTGTCAGGTCATTCTGGAGACCTTCCTCAAGAGCTGCGACCTCGTCCAATGTAACAGACTTGGGATCGTTGACAGCTGCCTGTGCCTTCGTGTAGTTTGAAGGACTTTCAGCAGTACCCATGAATTTACTGAACGCACCTGAATCGAACTCGCCGTTGTTGGCCTGCTCCTGCTCAGCGTATTTACCCTGATTTACAAGAGAGATAAGTCCGCGGACATCATTCATCGTTGTCTCTACATTCACAAGGGCTTCAACTGCTTTTACAAGCTTTTTCTTTGCCTTCTTATACTCCACATCTGCCTGAAGTATCTTTTCAGCATCGGTCGGGCCATCCTGTTCATCAATAAAATTCTTATTATCGATCAGCTTGAAGCCTTCATCCATTGCTTCCTTTACCTTCTGATACGAGGTTGCCGTATATCTTGAAGATACAAGCTGCGTTGCATTGAGAAGTTCTTTTAGAAGGTCGAGTCTTTCTATTGTAGATGTGATAGCTCCCTTGTTATAGATAAGCTTGGGAGTTGCTTTTTTAGTGTAATCAGCGATCTTTGCATGAACGGTTACATAGGACTCGGAATCTATGCCTAAATCATAGAGAGCCGATTCCTCTGTCATGTGAACATTAAGACCGTCATTCTCAACGAGCCAGAACTCATTGCTTACAGAGTTGGCATCTATCGCATAAGCCTTATGTTCGCTGCCGGAATACTGAAGCGTAAGGTCAAAGGTTCTGTTAGTCTCAACACTTGCAACCCACCAGCCGCAGCCTTCATACTGCATCGAAATATTGCTCGATTCCTTCTGTCCTGATGCAGTACCGATATAACTTGTACCGCTTATAGAACTGCCGTCCTTGTTTGTTACGCTCTTGATTTTCGGCCACAAAGAAGAGGGCAGTGTTGTAACGGTGTTAGTATCGTCCTGATCTTTTATCCTGAAATGGATAGTAGTCTTGGGGTTCTTTACATAGACAACGATAGTGTCATCAAGACCCTGTCTGCCGTCCCATGAGCCTTTTTCATAATACTTTGTGTAGAACTTTGTGCCGTACTTTTCAAAGTATTCGCTTCTGCTGCCGATCTCGGTCTTCTGATCACCTGCGAACTCAAAGTAAATATTCTTGTCGCTGGGATCGAGATACCAGAGGTGGAAAATTTCGTTCAGCTGAGAGTCATAGATATTGCTTGCGCCTCCGGTTCCTTCAAGTACAGAGCCTTGCTGAGCAAAGATGATATTGAACCACGGAACATAGCCCTTCTGAATGAAGTATTCACCCATGAACCAGCCGTTACCTGTATCTGCGAATACACCCTGAGGTCCCTTCTGAATCTGTGCTGCAGTATTACCTACGGTTTCCCACTTTTCATTAGTCTCGACCTTATTGGGAGTATCCATAGTGGAAGTATTAAGTCTGCCTACCCAACCCTTGGGCTTGATTACTTTTTCGTCATAGTTAAAGCTTGTGTAGCTGTTCTCGTTATATAACTCGTATGCATTGCCTGAATCTTTATATGTCCATATATAGTATGTATAGAGTTTATCGTCCATGGACTTAGGCTTTTTAACATTAAGGGTTATACTGTCTGTACCTCCTACGGATTCACTTCGCGGAGTACCGCCTATAATCGTCAGACGGTTTGGTGCCTGACTTCCTATGGTATAAGTAACACTGAGCCTTGCCAGCTTGGATTTATTGCCGTATGCATCGGAGTATTTGGAGAAGGCTGTCAAAGTCAGGGTCGACTTATCGGAACCTGTCCCCTTTTTATATACTGCCATTACATAGGTGCTGTAATTTGCATTAGAAGAAGCTGACGGATCAAAGCTCTTCTTAACCTCAGCGCCCTGACTTACAGTACCGCCGGGATCATTCATTACAAGATACTCTGTTCCGACCTTGGAATAATCGGTTACATGAGTTGCATAGTAAGAGCGGGCATATTCAAGTGCGCTTCTGACATTAAGATAAGCCTGTCTGCCACTGATATCAACAGATGTCGTAGACATACTCTGAATGGATATAAAGAGCAGCGACGTGGAGATAATAATCAAAAACAAGCTTGTCGCAATAGCCATAGGCAATGAAAAACCCTTTTTACTGTTTTTCATTATAGTTTTTTGCATTACCTCATAACTCCTTTCCTTAATTATTTAACAATAGCAAGTGCTTTGCTCGAGTCATCAAATGTAATTGTCTCACTGATGCCGTTTTCTATGTACTTGTCATCTTTCTGAGCTGTAATATAATCTGACGGAGCATTATTGAGAACGGCTGAACCTCTCAGTGTATAGCCCTCTCTCATTTTTATCTCATAATAGAGATATATGAATTTTTTCTCATCGGTAGGATCATCTTTTACCGATTTCTGTTTCCTGATAGTAAAGTTGATCTCGCCGACACCTTCATAGCTTATAGTCGTAACGACAGGGTTCACACCCTTCTTTTCGATTTCGTTTCTCATTGTCCTGAGTGTGCCGTTCATGAAATAGAGATAATACATAGTTGCATCATGAGACGGGAATGATCCGGCCGTTGTAGAAACAGACTGGACAGAGGACGATGTACGCACAGCGGTGAGAATAAAGGATTCAACAGCAAGTGCTGTTTCCTGTTCTCTTGCGGTAGTTGAGGCAGTGGAATAGTTCTTGATAGCAGAGCCGACCATGCCGACACCCATACCTGCGACCATACCGAGAATAGCTATCGTAACGATAAGCTCTACAAGGGTAAGACCGATCCTGGATTTTATTTTTTTCTTCAATTCATCGTCCCTCCCTTATTTTTCCTGATTCTTGTAGGCTACAAATGAAGAATTTGTAAGCTTGCCTCTGACATTAGTAACGGATGTGATGATCTCAACGCCCTTGATCTTATAAGTCTTTGCACCGCTTTTTACATTATATTCAGCATTGGTTTTGATCGTATACTGATTTTCATAAGCATCTGACGGGAAAGAATTGTAGGGGACGTATCTGATATCACTGAATAAGCCCTGCGCAGTGATATGTACCGCATTCGTAGCATCACTGTTGGGATCCTTTGCTACAGTATCGCCAAAGAAATACTTTTTGCAGGTATTTTCATCCGCAAAATCCTGCTTTTTGACCATCTGAGCCATAAGCTCGTTAAGGGATCCGCCCTCAACAGCGTTTTTATTGACATCGGCATTGAAAATAGTATTGCTGTAGCCGTTTGTCATTGCACTGAGGGTCGCACCGAAAACGATGACCAGAATGGTTATTCCGACGATCAGCTCAACAAGTGACATACCCTTTTTGGATCTGAGCTTTGGAATTTTTTGCCGCATTCGTTTTTCCATTAATATTTCCTCCTTCTGAACGCTCTTTCCGCAACAAAGCATTCTCCCACTTATATTTATTCATTTATATTATACTATAAACAAATTTCAATTCAAGATTTTTTTGCTATCTTTTTTTACAAATTTTAAGATTATAATTTGTTTATTTTAAATGCCCATTTTTAACCATATTGTTGGTTTTGACGTTGTTTAAACATCTAAACTTGAATTTTTCTATATTATTGAGAGTAAAATCAAGTATTATTCTCTGCTTTTACGGACAATTCCGAGGGTAACTATTTCATTTTTTTATGGCCGTGTATTTCTAACTTTATATACATATTAATGACGGGTTTAAAGTTTCAGTTACTGGCACAGTCAATTGCAAAAACTGTACATTTATAAATGTAGGTTTTCCATCTCCATACATTATAGTATGTGATAAATAAAAAAGACGGTCGGTTTTTGACCGACCGTCCAGAGGGATAGATTTTATTTGTTTGCTGTGGAAGAAGATCCGCCAACGAGGCTGTACATACCGAACATAGGCAGAATCATGGAGATTACGAGCGTTGCAACAACAACACCGATAACAACCGTCATGATAGGAGTCATCATGTCTGTGAGCTTCTGAGTTGACTCGTCTGTCTGTGCTTCAAAGAGGTCTGACATCTTGTGGAGTGAGTCACCAAGCATACCGGATTCCTCACCTACTCGGATCATTGATACGAGAATGGGATCAAATACAGGGTGTTTTGCCATTGCGTCATGGATAGTAACACCGATCTGTACATCATCAAGAACTGCCTGTACCTTCTCACGAACAAAGAGGTTAGGTACAACATCTCTTGCAAGTGCCATAGCCTTATGGATCGGGATACCTGCATCTGTAAGTGTAGACATCAGACGGCAGAACCTTGCAAGTGAACTCTGACGAATGATAGGTCCTACAAGCGGTATTTTGAGCTGGAGCTTCGCCCAACCCATTGCAAAATCTGCGTTGGTCTTTTTGAGTGTTCTGAAACCGAATACTATACCAACGATAACGATGATGATGAGCCACCACCAACCGATGAGAACATCAGAGAAGCCCATCATAAACTTCGTAAGTCCGGGCAGCTCTCCGCCGAAGTCAGAATATACTCCTGCGAAGGTCGGAAGTACGAATACAGTAAGGATAATAACAACGATAATAACAAGAGCCATAAGGAAGGCAGGATACATGAGAGCGCCTCTGATCTTACCTGACAGAGCCATATCCTTTTTACAGATAAGAGCACACTGCTCAAATGAATCATCAAGACGACCGTTTGCCTCACCGGCTTCAATAATGCTTATGTATATAGGCGGAAAGCCTGCAAAGTTTCTCATTGCCTGAGAAAGTGTAAAACCACTGTAGAGGTTTTCGTTTATCTCACGAAGTATTTTTCTCATGCTGACATCTTTTTCGGAGTCGATCATGATCTGCATCGAGAGAGAAAGGTTGATACCGGCTTTCATCATCATACCGAGCTGGTTGAAAACCATGAGCAGCTTTTTAGGCTTTATCTTCTTGGTATGAACATCTCCGCCGAGATCCATCTGCCATATACTTGTAGGCTCATCGCTGTCTTTGCCGAGAGCCATAAGATCCTGCACAACGAAGCCTTTTTCACGCAGTTTATTGGTAGCCTCTGCCTGCGAATCAGCTTCTATTGTACCCTCTTTTTTCTGACTTCTGGCGTTCATCGCCACATACTTATATTTCAATGCTCTTCACTCCCTTATCTTCTGGCATCAGTATCGCCTATATCGAAGTTCCAAGCTCTTGCGATCTGCTCTGTGATAAGACCCTGAGCAAGGAGGTTATCTATACTCTTGCTCATTGTGATCATACCGTACTGCTGACCGAGCTGGATAGACTGCTGGATATTTGCTACCTTATTTTCACGGATAAGGTTACTTATAGCTGTTGTTACGAACATGATCTCAAACGCTGCAACTCGTCCGCCTGTTGCACGGGGAAGAAGTCTCTGTGAGATAACTGCCTTCAGTGATGTTGAGAGCTGAACTCTGATCTGCTGCTGCTGATCCGGCGGGAAGATATCAACAAGACGGTCGATGGTCTTAGCTGCACCCTCTGTATGTACTGTCGAGAATACAAGGTGACCTGTCTCTGTAGCGGTAAGTGCGATCTGAATAGACTCACGGTCACGCATCTCACCTACGAGGATAATATCAGGGTCTTCACGCATCGCAGCACGAAGAGCCATAGGATATGAACGGCTGTCAAGTCCGATCTCTCTCTGATTGATAATGCAGCGCTTAGGTGTATGAAGGAACTCAACAGGGTCCTCGATAGTGATGATATGGCGGCTCTTATATTTATTGATCTCATTGATAAGAGCAGCAAGGGTAGTAGATTTACCCGAACCTGTAGGACCGCACATCAGAACCAGACCGGAGTTAAGGTCAAGAGTCTTTCTGATAGAATTAGGAAGGTTGAGTGTTGAAAGCTCCGGTACTACGCTGTTGATTACACGAAGTACGAGCGCTGTACCGTTACGCTGTCTGAATGCATTGGCTCTGAAACGGCCGCATTCACCGATCTCAACTGCGGCGTCTGCCTCACCTGTCTGCAGGAAGGTCTCGAACCTCGACTTGTTGAGCACTGCTTTGATAATAGCAGTTACTTCTGCTTCATTCAAAGCGGGATCATTCGTAAAGAAAACATTACCGTGAAGACGATACGCAGGGTGATTGCCCGATGCGATATGAATATCGGATGCGCCCTTTGTTACGGCTTCTTTAACAAGGCTGTAAAAATCCACTTA
>CACXGH010000059.1 GCA_902767175.1 uncultured Ruminococcus sp. | reverse complement strand
TGTATCCGGGTGTAGCGCAGATTGGTAGCGCGCTTGAATGGGGTTCAAGAGGCCGCAGGTTCGACTCCTGTCACTCGGACCAGAAACGCCCCTCACTGACGTGAGGGGCTTAAATAATAAAGAATAGAGAATAAATAATAAATAAGAAATAGTCCGACGGGCGTTTCTGTATTATTATTTATTCTTTTTTATTTATTCTTTATTCTTTAAATTCCGGATAGTTAATAATATTTGCGAGAGTTCAGATACAACAGTGGTTGACAAAAATATCTTTTTATACTCTGTTGACAAATTAAAAACTCTGTCACTCAGCCACCTGCACCGGATTATATGGACATCATATCGGTGCTTCAAAAAGCCCCGAATAACGCTATTATATGCGATTCTCAGGACGGTCTGTATTATTATGTAAAATGATTATCAACTTGGAAACTTAATGCACATATTATGATTTTTTTAAGGACTGCTTATTTGTGGCAGTCCTTTTTACATGACCGCACTGCAAATCAGCAGTTCAGGCTCTGACATACCGCAACAGTAAGTTGCTTGTCGGATACTATGCTCAATGATATAATAAAAGATAAGGAGGACGATCGGAATGGAAACAAAAGATATACTTTACGAGCTTCGTACAAAACACGGATTATCTCAGGATGCACTTGCGGAAAAAGTATTTGTTACACGTCAGGCAGTTTCCCGATGGGAAAACGGCGAAACTGTTCCGAACACGGAAACACTGAAACACTTATCAAAGCTGTTCAGTGTTTCAATCAATACTCTTTTAGGCTCTCCGCAGCAGCTGATCTGTCAATGCTGCGGTATGCCTCTTGAAGATTCAATAATCAGCAAAGAAAAAGACGGTGCGTTAAACGATCATTACTGCAAATGGTGTTATGCAGACGGAAAATATATGTACAGCAATATGGACGACCTGATCGAAGTCTGCGTCAGGAATATGACAACTGAAAATCATTCCGAAGACGAGGTGCGGTCTTATCTGAAAGAAATGCTGCCTGAGCTTGACTATTGGAAACGATACGAAGAACTTAGTGACGGAGGCGCATTTGAAGAATTCAAAAAGAAGCTCATAGATGAGATCAACGCACTGAACCTTGAGGGAATGCCAAAGGTAGAAAAACTTGATGCACTTGCGGGCAGCTATGTCAATCTTGCGTACAGGCTACCAAACGGAAACACTGTCAGATTTCTTGATGACAATGCGACTTATCTGGGAAATCAGCTTAACAGTGAATTCGGCGGAAGCAGGTACTTTGGTGTACTCGCAAATATGGACTTTATTTTAGTATGCACATATGAGGAAAACGGTGCAGATCCGGAATTGGTAATTTATAAAAAACGGTGATCCGTTACGGTTTACCTGAATATATACCTTTTTGCTTTTTATATTGTTTTAGCAGCTCTTGTAATTTTGGGTCGGATACAGTATAATATAGAATGTATAAATATCATTAAGCAGAAAAATTTAAAAGGAATAAATAAAGGTATATAAGGAGGAAAACCCAATGAAAAGATTGACCGCCGTAATAGCGGCAGCACTTATTATGCTGTCTGTGTCTGTGCCGGTCTTTGCAGAGCCGGACGATGACACTGCTTCTCAGACGGCTGTACAAAACTCTGAGGATAATGCCGAAGAAAACAACTCTGACGATAATAATACCTCTCAGGAAAGCGCTGACGAAGAAAACACTGACGAGAGTGAAACCGCTCAGGAAAGTGCTGACGAAGATAATACTGACGAGAGTAATACCGCTCAGGAAAGCGCTGACGAAGATAATACGGCTCAGAGCAGTGCTGCACAAAACAGTGGTGAGCAGAACGTCTCAGGAGAAGCAAGCGGAGAGCAAAACTCGCAGGTAAAAATGACGGAATACAGGATAGACGATGCGGATATGAATATTTCCGTGCCGTCTGATATGTATGTGATAACAAGGAATACCGACCCCGATGACCCTGTTCTTGCGCTTAACAGAACCGACAAGGAGAAGGTCATGAAGGAGTTTCAGGAGAATGATATATTCCTTCGTGCAAACGCAAGAGACTTCTCATGGGTAGTTACCGTAATGGAGAGCGAAAGCGAGGATACCGGAACGATCGGCAGCCTTTCGAGTCTGAGCGATAAAAATCTGCAGAATATAATAGACAAGCTGCTGGAGTCGGATATATACACAGGCTGCGCTAAAAACCGCTACGGCGGTGTGCTTTTCCTTACATTTACTATAGAGTACAAGAGCGGAGACACCGTTATTTCAGGCATTCAGCAATATACTATAATCAACGGAAAGAATGTAAAGATAACATATCAGACCTCAGCCGACAGCGAAACCGATCCGAATAAGCATCAGCTTGCGGCAATTATGGATACCGTAAGGTTTGACGGTATTGCTGCAGAGTCCTCACAGCCTGAAACATCCCATTCTCTTTCGGTTACAGATATAGATATCAGATATATCTACATAATAGCAGCGTCTATTATAGGTGTTGTCGCACTTATGATAATGATAATTGCAGGAATAAAGTATAAGAAATCAAAGAAAAAAGCTCTGCAGCTATCAAAGGAAAAGAAGAAGGCCGAAACAGAGAAGGAGAATGCCGAAGCCGTGGAAACAGACGATGATATTCATGAGCCTGTTACGGTCAAGGATCTGGAGCTGTTTACTGAAAACAAAGATGACGATGGCTTTAAGCCTGCTCCGATGTCGTATAAGGATATTTCCGAACAGGAGCCTGCAAAGCCGATGAGCTATAGGGATATTGATACTGCTGCACCTGATGTGAAGCTTGAGGATACTGCCGTTATAGACCTGCCCGACTTTGACAGCGGAAACACTGATATCAGCAATGCGGCAGTAAGTATCGCCGATGATGAAAAGATAGTAAAGACCGCTGCGGATATGCAGAACGAAAAGGACGAAAACGGCGAGGAGATCGTTTTTGCCCGTGCAGATGAAAAGCGCCGTACAGAGATAGAGCAGGTAAGCGACAGCAAGGACGGTACAGAGGATAAAAAGCCCGACGAAAAGCCCGATACCGCAGCCGATGAAAAGAAAGCTGATACAGATACGGTTAAGCCTGTTTCGGCATACGAAAAGCATTTTGGCAAGCCCGAACCGGTACCTGCCCAAAAGTCCGAACCTGCTGCTGATACAAAGACCGTGACAAACGAACCTGCCGAGGAAAAGACACAGAGCGGCAAGGATAATTCCTTCTTTAATCAGATGATAGACAAACTCAGAACCACGAGTGAAGAGGTAAGCAGCAAAATAAACAAAGAGAATAAAGAGAAAGGCACGCAGCTACTGCCCGATGCCGATAAGGAGACAAATGCGGATATGACCGAAAACAGCGAAAAACTTACAGAAACAATTACAGAAAACGATGCAGATACCGGTAAGAAGAGCAATACCATAGAGCTTGAAATATCTAAATCTGCCGACGGCAGCCTTGTTATAGGCGCACTGAATGAACAAAGCGGAAAGCCCCTTGATATTGAGATAAGAGATGCATCAAATTTCAAGGACGACAGGGACAGAAAGATGTCACAGCTTGGTTTCGAGACAGCAAGAGACAATGAAATATATAATGCTCACAGGGCTGAGAATGAGGAGAAGCCGTTTGTTGTAAGAGCAAAGGCAGAGGAAGAAAATCCCGGAGAAAAGGAAAGCCTGACACCTGAGACAGAGGAAGAATTCTTTGAGGGAGTAAAGGCAGTAAAGGAGGCTGTAAAGCCTGCCGTTAAGGAAAAGAATGAGGAGCAGGAGAAGAAGAAATCAGAGTTTGAACTTGAGAGCGGTATCAGCTTTGAATATCCCCTGCCGAAGCAGACGCCTATTATTCCGATGCAGTCTGTATTTACAGCTATACCGAGACTTGACAGCGTAAATGCGGAGGAGTACAACGCAAGGTATGACGAGATAAAAAAGACCATGCCCAAAAATCATGCTTATGCACAGCGTTTCAGTCATGCTAATATTCCTCAGCCTTTTGTAGAGACCGCAAAGCCTCACAAGACCGAAAAGCCCGAAGAAAATGCCGTCGGACAGGAAGAACAAAACGGTGCATTTGAATATTATGCAGGCTATGAGCAGGCAGAGGGTGATCCTTTCGGAGCAGGCGAAAACGAGGAAATGATCATAAAGGCGCATAACAGAAAAAAGCCGGGCGGTTCATTCGGAAGTATGCTTAAAAAGATATTCTCACCGGAAGCTCCCGAAGATGAGGATTAAGCCGGCATCACCGGAAATGCGTAAAAGGAGGTTATTATGAAGAAGCTGCTGATAAAAAATGTCCGGATACTTGACCCCGTTAACAACATTGACGGGGCAGGAGATATCTTTATAAAAGACGGTATGTTTGCAAAGCCCGAGAAGCCGGATAATGATACCATAGTGATAGACGGTGAGGGACTTACCGCAGCGCCGGGACTTATTGACCTTCATGTCCATCTTCGTGATCCGGGACAGACCGATAAGGAGGATATCCTTTCGGGCTGCAGGGCTGCAGCGGCAGGCGGAGTAACACAATTGCTTGCAATGCCGAATACCATACCCACTGTTGACAGTCCCGAAACGGTTAAATATATCCTTGAAAAATCAAAGGACGCCGATGCAGGCGT
This sequence comes from uncultured Ruminococcus sp., assembly GCA_902767175.1. GTDB lineage: Bacteria > Bacillota > Clostridia > Oscillospirales > Acutalibacteraceae > UBA1213. Next base: position 5,945 of record CACXGH010000059.1, on the reverse strand, counting down.
TTATGTTGTAGGAGCAATAACAAAGGGACTCGGAGGACATGAGGCAACCGATATACAGGCATTGGTTGAAGCGGGAATATCCGCCTTGTCAGACGATGGTGTGCCTGTTCTTGATACGGGAATAATGGCTGCTGCTATGAAAAAAGCAGCGGAAACGGATATTGATATACCCGTTACCGCTCACTGTGAGGATTCGTATCTTGCAGGAGGAAAGGTAAATGAAGGTACCATATCGGAGCAGCTTGGAGTAAAGGGAATGCCTGCGGCGGCAGAGGACGCAGGAACTGCCCGTGAAATTGCTCTTGCCGAAAGCTATGGACTGCCGGTACATATCTGCCATGTAAGCACAAAAACCTCTGCCGCTATGATAAGAGACGCAAAAAAAAGAGGCGTCCGTGTAACGGCAGAGACTGCACCGCATTATCTTATGCTGACGGAGAAGGAGCTGCTGAAAAGAGATGCCGACTACCGTATGAATCCCCCTCTCAGGACTGAGGAGGACAGAATTGCTATGATAGAGGCTCTCTGTGACGGAACCATTGATGCAATAGCGACAGACCATGCACCGCATACACCGCAGGAAAAAGCGGACTTTGTAAATGCTCCGAACGGCTCTATAGGTATGGAAACCTCATTTGCGGCTTCTTACACGGTTCTCGTCGAGGGCGGGTATATGAGCGAATCGGAGCTGATAAGAAAGATGTCGGTCAATCCCGCAGAGATACTTAAAATCTACGGCGGAACTCTGAACATAGGAGCACCTGCCGATCTTATGCTGTACAAAAAGGAAAAATGGACAGTTGATCCTGAAAAACTGCACGGTAAGTCGAAGAACACACCGTTCAAGGGTCTTGAGCTTTCTGCAAAGGTAAAGCTTACTGTTTTCAGAGGCAGGATAGTATTTAATGAATTATAATAACGGAGGAATGTACCATGTAATTTGACAGACTTATTGAAGGAATTAAGAAAACAAAGAATCCCACAGTTGCAGGACTTGATCCGAAGCTTGATTTTATCCCTGCTTATATCAGGGAGGAAGCTTTTTCAAAGTTCGGAAAGACACTTGACGGTGCTGCAGAAGCATTATTTGCATTCAACAAGGAGCTTATAGATGCACTTTGTGATATTGTTCCTGCCGTAAAGCCTCAGGCAGCGTATTATGAAATGTACGGCTGGCAGGGTGTAAGAGCACTCAAGCGCACGATAGTATATGCAAAGAGCAAGGGTATGTTTGTTATTACAGACGGAAAGAGAAACGACATAGGTACAACAATGGAGGCTTATGCAAAGGCTCATTTAGGCATCACTGAGATAGAGGGCGAGAGTCTTGAACCTTTCGGAGCAGATGCTCTTACGGTCAATGCATATCTTGGTACAGACGGTGTAAATCCCGTTCTTAACGTATGCAGGGACAATGATAAGGGACTCTTTGTTCTTGTAAAGACATCTAACCCTTCATCGGGAGAGCTGCAGGACAAAGTCCTTGATGACGGTCTGACAATATACCGCACAATGGGCAGTATGTGCGAGAAATGGGGCGGTGAGCTTCCCGGCAGGTACGGCTATTCGGGTGTCGGAGCCGTTGTAGGTGCGACCTATCCCGAACAGCTTGATGAGCTGAGAAAAGAACTGCCGCATACCTTCTTCCTTGTTCCCGGCTACGGCGCACAGGGAGGCGGAGCTAAAGATGTAGCTCCTGCATTTGACGCAGACGGTCTCGGAGCTATAATCAACAGCTCAAGAGGTATAATGTGTGCTTGGAAGAAAGAGGAAGGTCTTGATGAGCATGAGTTTGCTCAGGCAGCACGCAGAGAAGCCATCAGAATGAGAGACGATATCTGCAGCTATATCACTATAAAATAAATCACAGACCGGGCAGCCTTCAAGGGTTACCTGGTCTGTTTTTTAAGTTATGTATGTTTGTTATGTATTCATCGCAATAAAGCGGTTTATCTCGACAAGTCTGTCTGTGGCGTCCTTTACGCCCATGTTATAGATCTCCTCAAGCTTTTCAGTGCTTTTACAGCTTCGCTTTATATTAATCGGTGATGACGGTGCAATGATAACAGCATTGCCTTTTTCCTGCTCACTGTAGCACTGTTCACGCTCTTTATTGTAGACCTTTGCACGGTTTATCATTGCCTGTATAAGCTCAGGATATTCTTTATACCGTCTTTTCAGGTAAAACAGCGGAAAATCAGGCTTATCCTTCTTGATATATGTACGGTCACGGGTCAGAACAACAATGTTTTTTGTGTTTCCGTCACTTATAGCCTTTTCTATCGGTATCGGTGCCGTTACACCCCCGTCAAGCAGCTTTTTGTCTTTATATTCGACAATATTCGCTACTACAGGGAGCGACGCAGATGCAATAAGGGGTCTTAATTCGTTTTTCATATCTGCGTTGGTAAAGAACTCCGGCTTGCCTGTTTCAATGTTTGTGGTAACAATGACAAGCTTCATTGCAGTGCGGTAGAATTCTTCATAGTCAAAGGGCAGCAGTTCATTTGCAAGCTCTCCGAAAATAAAATCAAACCCGAAAAGACTTCCCGTTTTTCTGAGAAGCTTCAGACTGCTGTAGCGTTTATCCGATGCATATTTTGTATAGATATTATAGTTTCGTTTAATCTGTTTGGAAAGGTAGGACATGGCATTGCACGCTCCTGCCGAAACAGCATATGTAGTTGGTATGAATATATCATTCATACAGAGGACATCGAGCACACCTGCGGTGTATGCTCCACGGTTTCCTCCGCCCTCAAGAATAAGCCCGACGGACATATTACTCAGCTCCCCTGAAACAGACCTCCTGCGGCAGTCATACCTTCCGGCTTATGAATTTCCTGCCGTTGTTCTTTTTTGTTTTCTACGAATAATAGTATATTCTTTATTTCTCTTCTATATATAAACAATTTTTTAATAAAAATATAATCTTTTATTAAAACTGTTTCAGCTTTATAGCTGACGGCAAAGAAACGTAAATTCTTTGTTATTATTGCACAGCAGAAAAAAATCATGTTAAGATAAATATGCAATATAGACATTGATAAAAATATGGTGTATAATATTAAGAAATCACTGAATAAATCATGTCTTACGACTCTGCACCTGTCTTGCCTGCTCTTTTTCCGCCGTGCTGCACAAAAAACTTGACAGCCGAAAGGCTGCCTGCGTTCTTGCGAAACCTTACGAAAAATTGCCGATGCAATACAGACACCGGATTTGATCAGTGCTTCCTTAAATAATATTTTTTATGTCGAAAGGAGAACAAAAATGAATAAACTATTGGATATTCTCAGCAGAAGTGCTGATTTTACAACAGAGCAGCTTGCGGCAATGCTCGGACAGAGCGAGGAAGAAGTTAAAGCGCAGATCGAGCAGTATAAGAAACAGGGCGTCATTAAAGGAACTAACACCCTGATCAATTGGGATAAAGTACCCGATGCAGGAGTTACGGCTATAATTGAGCTTAAGGTTACTCCTAAGCCCGAAACAGGCTTTGATGATACAGCAAAGATCGTAATGTCATTCGAGAATGTAGAGAGTGTATATCTTGCGGCATCATCAAGATATGACCTTATCGCTACAGTAAAGGGCAATACCATTCAGGAAATTGCCGAATTCGTTTCAAAAAGACTTTCTACTCTCGATAATGTTATCGGGACCGCTACAAGCTTTGTGCTTACTCACTATAAGAGCGGCGGCGTGTCATTCTGTGACAGTGAAGAGGAAGAAGAACAAAGGAGTATGATACTGTGATAGACTATTCGGTACTTATAAACAATAAGCTCAGCAGCATGAAGCCCTCGGGTATCAGAAAGTTCTTTGATATTGCCAATGAGATGGATCATGTTATTTCGCTGAGTATAGGAGAGCCGGACTTCACGACTCCGTGGCACGTTCGTCAGGAGGGAATTGAGGCTCTCAGACGAGGACATACATGGTACTCGCCTAACAGCGGCTTTATCGAGCTGAGAAAACAGATAAGCAATTACTATGCAAGACGTTTTAATGTTGAATATAACCCCGATAATGAGATACTTGTATCGGTCGGCGGCTCTGAAGCTATCGACCTTTGTATCCGTGCTCTTATTCAGGAGGGCGATGAGGTGCTTATTCCTCAGCCTGCCTTCGTCTGTTATGAGCCTATGACGGTCATGGCAGGAGGCACACCTGTAATAATCCGTACTAAGTCGGAAAACGAATTCCGTCTTACGGCAGAAGAACTTGAAGCAAGCATAACCCCAAGGACAAAGCTTCTTATACTGCCCTTCCCGAATAACCCCACAGGCGCAGTAATGAGAAGAGAACATCTCGAGGCTATAGCCAAGGTATTAGAAAAGTATAATATTCTTGTTCTCTCCGATGAAATATACGGTGAGCTTACATATGGCAAGGAAAGACACGTTTCCTTTGCCGACATAAAGGGCATGAAAGAGCGTACTATCGTTGTCAGCGGCTTTTCAAAGGCTTATGCAATGACAGGCTGGCGTCTCGGCTATGCTCTCGGCCCTGAGCCGGTAATTTCTCAGATGCTCAAGCTTCATCAGTACGCTATAATGAGTGCACCTACACCCTCTCAGTATGCAGCTATCGAAGCTCTTAAACACGGTGATAACGACATCGAACATATGAGAGAGGAATATGATATACGACGCAGATTTGTTGTTGATGAATTCTGCAAAATGGGACTTACCTGCTTTGAACCTGAAGGCGCATTCTATGTATTCCCGTCTATACAGATCTCAGGAATGAAGTCAGAGGAATTCTGTGAAAAGCTCATTTATTCGCAGAAGGTCGCAATTGTTCCGGGCAATGCCTTCGGCGAATGCGGAGAGGGCTTTGCGAGAGTTTCTTATTCATATTCGCTCAAGCATATACAGGAGGCGATGATCAGAATACAGCGCTTCCTTGATGAGAACTGCAAGGGCTGACAGGGAGGTGAGCCTATGGAGCTGACCTTATCCGCACCTGCAAAGCTGAATTTATTTCTTGACATAACGGGAAAGCGCAATGACGGCTATCATCTTATCAGCACTGTAATGCAGTCTGTTGACCTGTGTGATGAGGTGACGGTTATTATTGAGGATAATGACCTGCCGATAACGATAGAATGTACCGATAAAGATATACCTACAGATGAGAGAAATACTGCGCATAAGGCTGCACGGCTTTTTATGGAGCATATCGGAAAGCCTGCCTGCGGTGTCAGTATAAAAATAAAGAAGGTTATTCCCTCTCAGGCAGGAATGGCAGGCGGCAGTACAGATGCAGCCGCCGTTCTGAAAGCACTGAACATTCTTACCGGTGCCTCTCTCCCGATGGAAACCCTGTGTGATATAGCGGAGAAGGTAGGCGCTGATGTTCCGTTCTGCTTATACGGCGGAACAATGAAGGCAGGCGGCATAGGAACGGAGCTTAGTCCTCTTCCCGATATGCCCGGGTGCATTTTTGTCGTGGCAAAGCCCGATGTCAGGGTATCAACTCCCGAAGCATACCGTCTTTCCGATGAAAGAGGCTATGATTTTACGGCATCGCCCGACAGGGTGATAAACGGAATATACAGCGGCAGTATTGAAGAAACCGCAAAGGGTTTATATAATAAATTCGAGGACGTTCTGCGGCTGCCGGAGATAGAGGAAATAAAGTCGATGATGCTCTCCTGCGGAGCTTTGGGTGCTCTTATGACAGGCAGCGGCTCGGCAGTATTCGGAATATTCACGGACAGACCTTCTGCGGAAAAATGCTTTGCCGGGCTGAGCGGCATTTGCACGGCATTTATTTCGCAATGCTGTCATGCCGGGTGATACCTGACTCCCATTAAAAGCAGTATGAAATCTCTTTTCCCTGAAAACTTGGTGACATACTCCCCCACCTATAGAGGTGGGGGCTTCTCGCTCAAGTATGGTAACCCATACAGTATCAACGAGCTATCCCCGTGTGTC
>CACXGH010000058.1 GCA_902767175.1 uncultured Ruminococcus sp. | reverse complement strand
TAACCGTTATCGTACTGATCATCATACTGACCCTGCTGAGCATAACCGTTATCGTACTGATCATCATACTGACCCTGCTGAGCATAGCCGCCATCGTACTGCTGAGCATACTGATCCTGCTGAGCATAGCCGTAAGCATTCTGCTGTGCATAGTTCTGCTGAGCTGCAGGGTATGCAAACTCAGTCGATCCGCATACGACGCATGACGGTGCCTGATCGGGCAGCCTTGCACCGCATGAAGCACATAATTTCATTCTTATCCACCTCTTACATAAATATTTTGCATAGAAAGGAAAGCTGCTGTTTTTGTATGATCTGACAGACTCCGGCTCTGTAACACGGAATGTTTTCAGAGATCGTTTGTAACGGAATGAATGACTCAAAGCCGCAGCCTGAAGGTCGGGATTTCATTTCCGGATAAGTATTGCCGTCCGGAAATGATACCGCATGAAATATCTAAGATTATTATATTATATTTTATCTCACATTGTCAATATGAACTGTGCATAAAAAAAGACCCCTGATACGGGGTCTTTGGTGTGAAGAAAAATCTTTTTCTGTTACGATGCTTACATATTCCAGATATCGTTATATCCGTAAACGAACTCGCTTCCGAAAGCTATTTCATGGAAAGCGTCATAATCGTCGGTCGATTCGTCCATAGCCTTTTTGATTATATCCTTTGTGAGAATCCGATAGGGTACATCCTGTTCTGCAGGAAGTGTCTTGCCGCCGAGAACTCTGAGCGCATAGTCAAGCATTGCATATGCTGTCCATTCGTAGCTGTGTGCAACGAGCATTTCAATGCTGCCGCTCTGTGCAAGATCCATATCCTCAGATGAGCCGCCTGTTGCAACTATCTTGATGTCAAGGCCGGACTGAACCACAGCAGAGATCGCGTCGCTTATCGCAGCATCATCAAATACAAAAATATAGTTTATCTTTTTATTTGCTGATATAGCTGATTTTATCTTATTGGCAAGTCCGTTGCCGATCTCTATTGAAGTGCCGCTGACCGTTGTGCAGCTTCCTTCCGATGAGGAAACATATTTTTCAAACTCTGCTTTGAAGCCCTTGAATACAGATGGTGAAAGCTCGGAATCTGTGCAGCTTACGCACAGGGCGTTTATCTTTCCGCTTGTCTTTACGATGCCCCAGTCAGCCATAAACTCTCCTGCAAGTGCATAGTTGATCGGCACTGTATAGTCCGTATAGTGGTCTGTCTCACCTGTGCTTCTGGAGCCTGCGGAAAAGACCTCTATGCCGTTTGCCTGAGCTGTTTCAATGTAGCTTGAGATCATATCCTTATTGATATCTCCCGACAGAAAAATGAGGTCGCTTTTTTTCTTTACGGCTGAGCTGAGACCGTCATTCAGAGCGGATATAGTGCCGTCTGTTTCGGCTGTCAGTACCTCGGCAAAGCCTATGCGGTCAGCAGCCTTTTCTAATATTTTCTCAAGACCTGCATGATAGGAATTTGATGAGTTTTCTGAAATGAGAGCGATTTTCTTATCCTTTGCGATCTCGCCTGCATCAATTCTCTCGGATTTGCAGGTGAACTCGGGAACAACTGTATTGAGAGTAAGCTTCTGATTGAGTTCTGCAAGCTGAGTTTCGGTGATCTTGGGCTTGTTGTCGGCAATGCTTACTTCTACCTCTTCCTCAGAGGGCTTGGCGGAACTTTGCACCTGAGAAACCGTGCTGCTTTCCTTTGATGAAACAGTCTGTGTCTGCTCCTCTTTGTTTCCGCAGGCGGAAAAAACAAGTGAGGAAGCGCTGACAGATAAAACTAATAATGCTGAAATAAATCTTTTCATTATTTATCCCCAACCTTTTTCTTGATAAACATTCCACATTATTATATATCTATCACAACAATGTGTCAACAAGTAAAATTACCGTAAAAAATATCATGTATCCGCTGATTTTTAGCTTTCTTTATGTATTTTTAAGGCGTTAAATCAAAAAATACTATTAAACAAGGAGCAAAGCTCCAACAAGCTCGCTTGATTGGAGCGAGCGACGCCGTCAACAGACGTCGGGGAGCTTTAGCTC
>CACXGH010000057.1 GCA_902767175.1 uncultured Ruminococcus sp. | reverse complement strand
ATCAGCTACAACAGAAAAGAAACGCGATAAGCTCGCAATATCTGCATATCACGACTTCAAAAACCATTGTAAAGGTATGCAGTCGCTTGATGAAAACATGAGGTTTAAGGACTTATGCAAGCAATATTTTACAGTATATGCTCCAAACAAATTAAAACCTATTACGGCATACACCTATGAAAAACAGGCTGAATGTAAATTTATGGATTATTTCGGCAATAAAAAAATCAGCGATATTACAACCGCTGTACTTTCAGAATTTTTTTGCAATATGAAAAAAAGCGACAACAAACCTGTTGCACCGTCCACAGCCAAAAAAGCATTTACCATAATGCAGAGCATCATTCATTATGCGGTATCACAGGGATATATCAAAGAAAATCCTTGTATCGGCGTGATATTACCGCAAAAAGATGCATGTGAAGATAACAATCGTAAATTTCTTACAGATGAAGAATTACCTCGTTTTTTGGCATTGTTTGAGGGATATTCAGACTTTAACACCATGATAAAGGTACTTCTTTACACAGGTATGCGTTCAGGTGAATTGCTCGGACTGTCTTGGAGCGATATAGATTTCAATAATAATCAGATACACATAAATCACACTCTTTCAGATGTGGGCGGCAAAAAGATATTGACTACTCCCAAAACAAAGGGCAGTAAAAGGATAATCCACATGAGTACAACTGCCTGTGAACTTCTCAAAGAACACCGCATACATCAATTCGAATTACAATGCAGTCTTAAAAGTTTTGCTCACCCTGAAATGGTATTTACAAGCGGACTTGGAAATTACAAGGACAGAAGCAGCCTGAACACCTCTCTCAAACGACATTTGAAAGATACTGAATTCAGTTTTATGACTCTCCATAAATTAAGACATAGCAATGCAACATTACTGTTAAATGCAGGTGTGGACATCAAAGTAGTATCTGAACATTTAGGACATTCCGACATAAGCACAACAGGCAACATCTATGCAGATGTATTGAATGCTACAAGAAGAAAGACCGCTGATATTATCGAATTGAAATTAGCACAGTAAAAAACAAAACCACAGATATAAAATCTGTGGTTTTTGTTATACTCACACCAAATTCACACCAAAAGGGCAAATCAAGCGTATAATTTTGTAGAAAAGTATAGTAAATAAGCGGATTTTTGAATATTGCTCATTATCTCTTTGAGAACTGCGGAGCACGACGGGCTGCTTTGAGACCGTACTTCTTTCTTTCCTTCATACGAGGATCTCTTGTAAGGAAGCCTGCCTTCTTGAGTCTGGGGCGGAGATTCTCGCTGTCATACTGCAGGAGAGCACGGGAAATACCGTGACGGATAGCACCTGCCTGACCTGTAACACCGCCGCCTGAAACTGTGCAGACAACATCGAATGTTGCCTCATTGCCTGTAAGAGCGAGAGGCTGACTAACGATGAGCTTAAGTGTCTCAAGACCGAAATAATCGTCGATATCTCTGTCGTTAATAGTTACCTTACCTGTACCCTTGTAAAGTCTTACTCTGGCAACTGAGCTTTTTCTTCTGCCTGTGCCGTAGAAGAAGGGTGTCTTATCATATGATACCATAATTTATTGCCTCCTCTCTTATTATTCAAGAACGATAGGCTGCTGAGCCTCATGCTTATGCTCGCTGCCCTGATATACATGAAGTCTTGTCATAGCCTTGCGTCCGAGTGTGTTGTCGGGGATCATACCCTTGACAGCAAGCTCAAGAGCAAGCTCAGGCTTCTTTTCCATAAGCTCATCATATCTTACAGACTTCATGTGACCGATATAGCCTGTGTGGTGATAATAGAACTTCTGCTCTGCCTTCTTGCCTGTGAGAACTGCCTTCTCGATATTTGTTACGATAACAAAATCACCGCAGTCTACATGAGGTGTAAATGTAGGCTTATTCTTACCGCGAAGAAGGTCTGCTACCTGTACTGCGAGACGGCCGAGTGACTTACCCGTTGCGTCCACTACATACCACTTGCGCTCAACTTCGCTCGGTTTTGCCATATAAGTTGACATAGTAATATCCTCCCTGATTTCCGTTTTATGTCTATTCAAAAAGCTCGTCAAAAGGACTTGCCTTAAGTCACAACATAGATGATATCACAGTTTCAGCGGCAAGTCAATAGTTTTTTTCAAATTTTTAATTTAGCTTGTCTCAAACTCTTTATTTCTTGATATTTCTCTTAATATCTCTTGTTTACTCATCTTCAAATTTCATTTTTTATTTTTTCAAACCATGATAAACAGCGGTTTTGTGAGTTACAGGCTAAGCAAAGCACTACGAAAGGATCCTCGGATCATCGCCGCTCGGTGAATACCCTGAAAGTTTAAAATCCAACAAGACCTCCCCAAAGACCGAACCGAAGCTTTCAGCTTTTCGTTCATATATTTTAACTCGTTCAAAAACCCCGAAAACTGCACGTCATAGGATTGAAGGGAAAGGAAAATAGTGGTATAATATAAATAATAAAACCCGAAGCAGATTTGTGCTGTTAGGGCAGGTGCATTAAGTCATATACGGAAGTGAATAATATGAAAACAAGAATTCTTTCCATACTGAGAAACACTGACGGACATATTTCAGGAGAAAAGCTTAGCGATGAACTTGGAATTACAAGAAGTGCTGTATGGAAACACATAAACAGTCTTAAGGAGGACGGATACGAAATAGATTCCGTGCGGAATAAGGGATACAGACTGATAAAATCTCCCGATATTCCCGACAGCAGTATTATTAAGGCAGGACTTGAAACCGAGCTTATCGGAAGTACGGTCATAGCTATGAAAACGGTCGACTCCACCAATGAGGAAGTAAAGAGACTTGCCGCAGAAGGAGCACGGGAGGGTCTGACCGTTGTATCAGCCGAACAGACAGCAGGCAAAGGAAGATTCAGCAGAAGCTGGAGTTCCGGAAATGACGGCGGCATATATTTTTCTTTTCTTCTCAGACCCGAGCTGCCGCCGGCAGATATAGCATCTATAACGCTTGCGGCAGGATATGCAGTATGTCTTGCAATTCGTGAGTTCACAGGACTTGACGCAAGGATAAAATGGCCGAACGATATTATCATAGGCAGACGAAAGCTGTGCGGCATACTTACAGAAATGACGGCTCAGAGTGACCGTATAGACCATGTTATAGTAGGAATAGGCATTAATGTAAATAACCATTCATTTCCCGAGGAGATATCCGGCAAAGCTACATCACTGTATCTGGAAGCAGGAAAGGAATTCGACAGGAACGCATTATTGAGCTGTGTATTGAATATGCTTGATAAGGTGATAACCCGTTTTCTTATAAGCCTGTCAATAGACGACATTGAGCATTTCAAGAGTTTATGTGTGACAATGGGAAAGACCGTAAAAATCAGCCGCGCAGGAAAGGAAATATCAGGCGAAGCCTGCAGTATCACCGCTGCAGGCGAGCTGATAATAAGGACAGAGGACAACACCGAGCTTGTTATAAACTCGGGGGAGGTCACTGTGCAGGGCATTTATTAGTCTGCATGACAAACGAACAAAAAGCGCCTCAGCAGTTTTACCGATTCTGCTGAGACGCTTTTATTTATGTATATTATTTAACCGCTGAAACGACAGCACCCGAAACGGTACAAAGCAGGAAAGCTGCAACATCGACAGCAACTATTGTCGATCCGACAGGAGTACCTGCAAGAATTGAAATAACCATTCCGACTACAGCGCAAACCACCGAAAGAATTACAGAGAAAACCGTAACCGCCTTAAAGCTTCTGAAAAGTCTCATTGCAGACAGGGCAGGAAAGATAATCAGAGCCGATATCATCAATGAGCCTACAAGCTTCATTGCCGTTACAATAACGACAGCAATAATTATAGCTAACAGAAGATTATAGCTTTTTGTGCGGGTGCCCACAGCGCTTGCAAAGCTCTCATCAAAGGTTACCGCAAATATTTTGTTGTAGAAGAACAGGAACACACCTATCACTATGAACGATATGACAGCACACACAATTACATCGGAAAGTCTGAGCGTCAGCATTGAAGTTGAGCCGAACAAAGTCGAGCAGACATCTCCCGAAAGATTTGATGATGTAGAAAAAATATTCATCAGCAGATATCCGAATGCAAGCGCTCCTACCGATATCATAGCTATTGCGGCATCTCCCTTTATCCTGCTGTTCTGCCCTGTTCTCAGCAGCAGAACGGCACTTATCACCGTTATCGGCATTACTATTATCATCTGATTGGTAAGGTTAGCAACACTTGCAATCGCCATTGCACCGAAGGCAACGTGGGAAAGTCCGTCTCCGATAAACGAAAACCTTTTCAGAACAAGTGTTACTCCAAGCAGTGACGAGCACAGTGCTATCAGTATACCGACTATAAGTGCATATCTGACAAACGGAAACTGCAGATATTCCCAAAGCTTATCAAACATCTTCTGCACTCTCCTCCCTTGTAATAAACAGTTTTCCTGTATCACTCCGCATATATTCTTCCCGTGTTCCGAAGAATATCTTTTTTCCGATATGTAGAATATGACTTGCATAGCAGACAGCAGCCGATATATCGTGAGAGATCATAATAATTGTTATTCCCTCTTTATTAAGGCTCTCTATAAGCTCATACATCTCAGCCGTTACAACAGGATCAAGCCCCGATACAGGTTCGTCAAGCAGAAGTATTTTTCTTGTCGCACACAGCGCCCTTGCGAGAAGAACTCTCTGCTGCTGACCTCCCGAAAGGTCACGGTAACAGCGCTTTGCATACTTTGTTATGCCCATTCTTTCCATATTCTTTTCCGCAAGCTGCTTTTCCTCTCTGTTATAGAAAGGTCTTAATCCGCATCTCGCCTGACAGCCCGACAAAACTATCTCTCTGACAGAAGCAGGAAAGTCCTTCTGAACTATCGTCTGCTGCGGAAGATAGCCTATTTCGTTTTTTCTCAGCCCGTCACCGAGGATTATTTCTCCTCCCACAGGCTTTTGCAGACCGAGGAGCGTTTTCATCAGCGTGGACTTGCCGGAACCGTTTTCACCGACAATACACAGGTATTCGCCTTCATTTACGCTGAAACTGAGATTTTTTAATATTGTTCTGTTTTCATAGCCAAGCTCTAACTCTTTGACCTCGATCATCGACATTCTGCTCTTACCTCGTTCCCGTTCTTCTTTTCGTATCCTTTACAGAGCCTTTTTCAGCACCTCAAGATTTTCCTTCATTACAGAAATGTATGTCATGCCGCCTTGTATATCAGCCGATGCTGCAGCCTGCATTGAATCAAGCGTCAGTATTTCCTGTTCTCCCGTTTTTGTATTGCTGCGTACAGTTTCGGCTACTGAGCCGTCAGAGCCTTCCGTTTTTATCACAGCCTTTGCATTCAGCTCATCTGCTTTGCCTGCAAGGAATATTATCGTCTCAAAGCTTGCCTCCGTTTCAGCAGAGCAGCCAGAAAACGCTGCATAATACCTTATATTATAGTCGTCTGTAAGATATCTGTACGGAAATCTGTCACCGACTATTATTGTTCTCAATGAAGAGCCTTCAACCGCCGTCTTATATTCTCCGTCAAGCTCATTAAGCTTTTTCTTGTATTCTTCGCAGTTTCTTTTATAATCATCTGCATTCTTAGGATCAAGCTTTGCAAGCCCTTCTGTTATCTTATCGCAGAACAGAGCGGTGTTTCTCAGTGAGAGCCATACATGCTCATCGTATTCCTTTTCTTCACCGCCGTCATCATCGCCATCGGACTGCATACCGCTTACGATCTCCTCTTCCTTTGCTTTATCTCCGAGAATATCCATAAGGTTAATGACTATCATATCCTTATTTGACGACTGAGACAGTGCGTCATTTACCCATGCATCGGATTCACCGCCTACATATATAAACATATCACATGAGGATATCGTCATTATATCTTCTACGCTGGGCTGAAAGCTGTGCATATCAACGCCGTTTGACAGCAGCAGAGTTATATCAAGCTCACTGCTGTTTTCTCCCGTTATCTGTTTTACCCAATCATACTCAGGAAAGATCGTTGCTACAATACGCTTTTTTCCGCTGCTGTTCATTTCCCTGCCGCAGCCTGACACACAAAGAAGCATAAGTGATACACAAATAAGCAATGCAATTATTTTTCTGATTCTCATATCTTTTTCCTCTCAGACACTGCCGTAATTTCGTAAATTACTGCACGAAGTCACTTCTGTATTGTTCTTTCGTTTCCGTCGGGCATCTTCTCCTCATGAAACCATTCCCTTAAAAAACAAACTTTTCCGGCTTATTCCTGATATTATATTCTGTAAGCGGCGAGAAAACATTTAATGATGAACGTTTACCGAAAAAAAATAAATTCTGAAAACTGATTCCTCTTACGGACTACGAGCTTTATTCTATCACTACTGATATACCTTGTCAAGATATTTGAAAATGATTTTCATTTTCTTTTTCAAGTCAGTTTTTATCCCGTACACCTGTTCCCAGCGTTAAGAATGTAACAAGTCTGATACAGAATAGTAAAAAAACTGTAATGCCAAGTTTAAAAGAAAATATGTCAAGGATACTTGACAACAAGTCAAGTGTATGATAACATTATAGTCACAAGGAAATAATTAGAAAAAAGCTCAGACTCCTCGGAGGTCTTTTCAGATGGATAAGAAAGAAATTCTCGAAAAGAATAAAAAGAAAGCCCGCAACTCTCTTGATGAAAGAGAGCAGAGGGTGTACAATACCTCCTTCGGTATCGGGGCAATCGTTGTAGGTATACTCATTCTTATATTCAGCATTTACCGTGCAGTACACAGAATGCCCTTCTATGAACATGTGGCAATTATAACGGGTTATTTATGCACGACATTTTTGTATCAGTTCAAAAACATAAAAAAACCGTTATATCTTATCGCCGGAATAGGAACCGGAGCTGCGGCTGTCTTTTGTGTCGTTATGTTCTTTTGGGTATACGGATTATGAGTGACATTATATTTCAGAACCGACTGCGTGTTGCAAGAGCCGAGAAGAGAATATCTCAGGGCGACCTTGCGGAAATGGTAGGTGTCTCGAGACAGACTATCAGTTCAATAGAAAATAATCAGTTTTGTCCGAGTGCAAGACTTGCATTATTGATATGCATTGCTCTTGACAAAAGATTTGAGGATTTGTTTTATTTTGAATAACCTCAGTCATTAACACAGATCACGTCTTATTTATATACATCCCCTTATTACAAACATCCTCCCCTATTTATCAGTTCATGAGTTCAGTTATTTACATCAGAATAACCCACGGGTTCATGAACTCACGACAAAAGCACGATGCTTTTGTCCCATTCCCTTGGTTTATAAGTTTACTTCATATACATTCCTCCTAAAAAGCAGCTGATCCCCCGATTATTTCTCCGTAATCGGGGGATCAGCTGCGTAAATGCAGCAATTCCGGCTTAAGGAACCGCCGAATAAATCAAGCCTTATGGCTCAGCACCTGTCTTGCTTGCCCTTTTCCGCCATTTTGCACAAAAATTTCTTGACAGCCGACAGGTTGACTGCGGTCTTTTGGCACAACCTGACGAAAAAATTGCTGACGCAATACAGGCACTGAATTTAATCAGCGTTTCCTTAATACTAATATCAAGTATAATTTCCGGCTGTTGCAGTGATATTTTGCGGCGGAGTGTCGCCGCGCCCAATTCGCGTTGCCGGAAATATTATTCGTTAGTTAATTGACCGCACCTATAGTTCTTTATTCAATATAGCAGGCACGGTAAACAGGCAATAGAATACTGTGGCTTAATTATTTGGTCAGCCAGCCCGAAAGCAGCCTTTTGGCTGCGTGGGCGGATATCGAAGCGTTGCGGCACTGTGTGCCGCCCGTGCCGCCGGAGTGCCTCCGGTGTCAATTCACGGTGTAAGAAATACATAACGACAGTTTATTGACCGCGCCAGCAGTTAATCGACCGTGCCGAGAGTCCGTTAAACAAGGAGCAAAGCTCCAACAAGCTCGCTTGATTGGAGCGAGCGACGCCGTCAACAGACGTCGGGGAGCTTTAGCTCCT
>CACXGH010000056.1 GCA_902767175.1 uncultured Ruminococcus sp. | reverse complement strand
TTAAGGTTAAGGCGGTCTCCCTCGTCAGTTACCAGGAATACATCACCCTCACAGGTGTCAATAACAGCAAGGAATTCCTTAACGTCCACATCATGGAGTTCTACTGCTTCTTTCATAGTTTTGACCTCCTTAAATTATTCGTGTAATTTATTCGTAAGCACTTGCTGCTTACTGATTTCATTATAGCATATTATTCCTGCTTGTCAATCTTTTTTTCTTTAAAAAACGCATTTTCTTTATGGAATATGACAGAACAACAGATCGAGTTTTTGTACATTATGACGGTATTTTATTCAAGAATTGACATTTCTGTCAATTAACAATCCTGCCGTCAGAAATTTTTATGCATCTCTGTGCCATGGCTGCGACTCTGCGGTCATGTGTAATAACTATCACAGTAGAGGCACTTTTGTGCAGTCCCTTCAGTATCTCCATTATTTCAGCTCCCGAACGGCTGTCGAGGTTTCCTGTCGGCTCATCTGCCAAAATAATTCTCGGCTTCGCCGCAA
Source organism: uncultured Ruminococcus sp. (assembly GCA_902767175.1). Lineage (GTDB taxonomy): Bacteria > Bacillota > Clostridia > Oscillospirales > Acutalibacteraceae > UBA1213. Next base: position 3,201 of record CACXGH010000056.1, on the reverse strand, counting down.
CTGCCCTTGCAATAGCAACTCTTTGCTGCTGACCGCCTGAAAGCTCACACGGTTTATGATCCGTTCTTGTACCGAGTCCTACTGTATTTAATGCATCAAGTGCAAGACGTTTTCTTTCTTTTCTTGCAACTCCACGGTAAATAAGCGGAAGCTCAACATTTTCAGCGGCACTGAGAGAGGGGATAAGATGAAAGCTCTGAAAGATAAAGCCTATTTCATTGTTTCTTATATATGACAGCTTTTTTTCCTTCATTTCGGCTACTGATACTCCGTCAAGATAATACTCACCAAAATCGGGCTTATCAAGACAGCCTAATATATTCATCAATGTGGATTTTCCTGAGCCTGACTGTCCTATCACAGACAGAAATTCACCCTCTGTAACCGAAAGACTTATTCTGTCGAGGGCATACACCGTTCCGCTGCCCCTGCGGTAAAGCTTTGTTATATCGTAAAGTTCAATTATATTTTTCATGCCAATACCTCGCTTGTCATAATTGTTATTATTATTTTGGCATGAAAACGGTATTTTTATTTATCGCTGTTTTTATAATAGCTGCAAATTTCATTCATGCAGCAGATATTGCATTTCGGTTTTCTTGCATCGCATACAGCTCTGCCGTGAAGCACAAGTCTGTGACAAAAATCGTTTGATTTATCGCCGGGAAGAAGTGCTCTGAGTATCTTTTCTATCTTTACAGCGTCTTTGCTGTTATGAAAGCCGAGCCTTCCCGTAATTCTGATACAGTGTGTGTCCACAACTACGGCGGGCTTTTTAAATATATCCCCGACAACAAGATTTGCAGTTTTTCTTCCTACTCCCGGCAGCTTTGTAAGCTCTTCGATAGTATCCGGAACTTCACCGCCAAAGTCGTCACAGAGCATTCTGCACATTGCGACTATATCCCGTGCTTTTGTCTTATACAATCCGCAGCTTTTAATAAGCTCCTCGACATCGGAAATATCTGCCGATGCAAAATCTTCTGCATTTTTATATTTATCAAACAGTGCAGGAGTTACCATATTTACTCTCTTATCAGTACACTGAGCAGCAAGCCTTGTAGCTATAAGAAGCTGCAGCGGATCTGTATAAACAAGGGAACATATAGCTTCGGGATATTCATTTTCGAGCAGCTTAACGGCTTTCAGTGATTTTTCGTTATCATTCATTATTATTTCCTCTTTTCAAAGGGCTTCAACGACAAGCTAAAGCCGTTGAAGCCCTTAATGATTATATTCTTGACAGTATTCTTTCGCAGTCGGTCGTATCGGCATTTCGTACAGCCGCTTTAACATCAAGCAGCTTTGACGGTACGACGATAAGCTCATCTGCCTTCATTGCAAGGAAGGTTTTTGTCATGTGAGGGTCGCAGGCAAGCTCTCCGCACAATGAAACACTCTTACCGTATTCGTGTGCATTCCTGCAGACGAGTCTTATAAGCCTGAGCACAGCTTTATGATACGGCTCATAGAAATACTCGAGCTTCTGGTTTTCTCTGTCCATTGCAAGAGTAAACTGCGTAAGTGAGTCCGTGCCGATAACTACAAAATCCGTTACTCTGCATATTTCATCGGATATAATAGCAGCGGCAGGAGTCTGAATAATAACTCCTAACTTTACACTATTGCTGTATTCCTGTCCCTTGGCTCTCAGGTCAAGCTTGACTTCCTCAATAGTTCTTTTTACATAATCTATTTCTTCGGTGTTATTGACCATAGGAAGCAGTATCGAAAGCTCACCGAAAACCGATGCTCTGTACATCGCTCTGAGCTGAGTCATGAATAGCTCCTTATTGTCAAGCAGCACCCTGATTCCCTTGTAGCCTATGGCGGGATTGTTTTCCTTTGGTATATCAAGATAATCAATAGACTTTTCTGAGCTGAGATTTGCGGCGGAAATAGTAACAGGTCTGCCGTCAAATGCTCTCATTATCGTTTTATAAACGGAGAACTGTTCATCTTCTGACGGTGGATTTTTCCTTTTTACATAAAGATAATCCGTTCTGAAAATACCAACGCCTTCTGCATCGCTGCTTCTTGCGCCTTCAATTCCGTCAATATTTTCTATCCTTGCCGACAGCTTTATCATCTGACCGTTTTTCGTAACAGCAGGCAGTCCGAGCTGATTTTTCAGATTCTGAAGCTGACCTTCATATATCTTCTGCTTTGCTTTATAATGCGCTATTGTATTATGGTCAGGGTTTATTACGACTCTTCCTGTCTGTCCGTCTATAATAGCTTCCATTCCGTCATAACGGGACAGAGACCCTTTTATCTGTGTAATAAGCGGCAGTCCGAGTGTTCGAGCAAGAATCGCCGTGTGGGAGTTTTTAGAGCCTTTTGTTGTAATAAAGCCTAACAGATTGTTCTGTTTGAGGCTTATGGTCTCACTCGGCAGAAGTTCCGATGCAGCGATTATAACAGGCTCTGATTCCTCCGGCTGCATCATTTTTTTCGGGTGAAGTATCTCAAGTACAGTATTTGCCGCATCCATTATGTCGGTATATCTCTGCTGCAGATATTCATCGTCAAGAGAACGGAAAATCTCCGCAATTTTCATAGCCGTATCATAAACCGCAAATTCTGCATTCAGATGTTTTGTAAGAATAAGATTTTCTACAGTTTCGACAAATTTTGAGTCATCAAGTATCATGATATGGGTCTGAAAAATTACAGACTCGCTTTTGCTTATGCGTTTGCACGCTTCATCATAAAGGAGCTGAAGATGCTGCTTTGCACGCTTTACAGCGGTTTTGTATCTTTTCAGTTCTGTCCCTGCATCGGATACAGAATACTTAGGTACATTGTCAGATGACTTTGAATAATAAGACAGTCTGCCGATAGCAATACCGTTTGAAACACCTTTTCCGTAAAGTTCAAGCATAGTATCAACTCCTTCTTTCTCGTTTTGCAATGCTCTGCTGTGTTTTGTTCTGTTTTTAATTAAACAATACATTTTTCGATATGTCAATACTTTTTGTCAATTCTATTATACCACTTAATTATACAATAGTCAAATTCTGACCGGACATTGATCATCGGTGAAGGAAATACTATGCGGCAGTTTATTTGCTGCACCAAAACACTATCAATCATACAGGCACTGTGAACTGTAATATAACAAGCGTCGATGTCCCCCGAGTCTCGCCTGCCGGCTCGGTCGGTGCTTCTGCCTTCGGCAGAGGTGTCCACCGGACACCC
>CACXGH010000055.1 GCA_902767175.1 uncultured Ruminococcus sp. | reverse complement strand
CCGTAAGGGGCGTGTTGGGCGGATAACCGCGGAGACTGAATGTTTGGTTGGTATGTCGGAGCAAGTGTAACGAGCGCCGGCGCGAATCGTCCTGTGCGGTCATACCCCAAGGGCACTTCCTATGGGCGCGCACCGCATGATTGACGGGAATGTGTTTTCGTTGTACAATAGAGTTGTAAATTGATATGAAGGAGAGATCAGTGTATGAATGCTGTAAAAGAAGCTGCACTGCTTATGTCGTCACTTTCAGTATTCAGGGGAATTACCGAAAGAACTGTAGTAAAGGCATATTATAAGCTTTTATGCTCCGTTGATAAGCCTGTTTTTGAATTTGCAGGAGCGTGGGGAGAGTTTTTCTCTCTGCTGTGTGACAGAGGCTGCACAGAAAATTTTTCTGGATATATGACTGAAACGGCACTGTATGACGAAAATGCATTTTCAAGAGCTGCCGTTGCAGGTAAAGAAAAACAGCTCTCTACAAAAACGATAAACGCAATAAGGCGTGATCTTTCTGTTATCAGAAGGGTAAGTATGCTCTCTCCCGATACAATTCTCAGCAATTATTTTTACCGTGACGAGCTTGGTACTGTAGCTAATAATCTTCCGCGCTGGGAAACAGGCAGACCTGTTAAGGAATTTCTTCATGAAGATGAAATAATAGATGAACTCAGCGATTTCTATAAGAAAAACGGGTGCGGTATGTTTGCAAGATACCGTGCGTTTATTTGGAGAAATAAGGGGATAGAGCCTGTGCCGTATCCTGACCCTATAAGACTTTCTTCTCTGAAAACTTACGATCTGCAGAGAGGACTTGTTCTCGATAATACTCTTGCATTCTTAAAGGGAATAATGAGCAATAACTGCCTGCTGTACGGAGACAGAGGAACAGGAAAGTCGTCTACAGTCAAGGCAATTCTTAACGAATATTACAAAGACGGTCTGAGAATGGTGGAAATGCCGAAGGACAGACTTTCAGAATTTCCGCTGCTTGCCGAAAAAATAGCAGAAGTACCTCTCAAATTCATTATTTTTATTGATGACCTGTCATTCTCAAGTGAGGATAAGAGCTATGCACAGCTAAAGGCAGTATTGGAAGGAGGTCTTGCGGTTCGTCCTGATAATACCCTTATCTATGCAACTTCAAACCGCAGACATATTGTAAAAGAGAGCTTTGCCGACAGACAGGGCGATGATATACATATAAACGATACAATACAGGAAACACTGTCTCTGTCAGACAGATTCGGTCTTGCCGTAAGCTTTACAAAGCCGGGCAAGGAGCAGTATCTTGAGATAGTCTATGCACTTGCAAGAGAAAAAAAGCTCAGAATAGGTATAGAGGAGCTTACAGCCGAGGCGGAAAAATTCGCCATAGAAAGGGGAGGAAGATCCCCGAGATGTGCAAGACAGTTTATCTCTGCACTTGAAGCAAGACTTGAGCTGTCATGATTACAGAAAAGGAGTATCGGCATGAAAAAAATTATTGCAGCTTTGTGTGCTGTTCTTGTAATATTTTCGTGTGCGGGCTGTTCGGGTGCTTCGGGAGAATATCCCGTTACCCTTGCAAACTGTACGCTGGATGAAAAGCCTGATTCTATCGTTTGTCTCAGTGATTCTATTGCAGATATACTGATAGCCTGCGGTTATTCCGACAGGATAACTGCACGGTCTGATGAATGTACTCAGCCTGAAATAGCAGGTGTACCGACCGTGGGCTCTAAGGCAGATCCGTTAACAGATAAGGTGCTTGAGGCAAAACCTGATATTGTTTTTGCTGATAAGACAATAAGCGATGAGGCTTATGACAAAATAAAGGACAGCGGCAAAAATATACTGATAATGATGCCTGCAATAACATCTGAGGAGCTTACAAAGCTCTTTGAAAATATCAGTGCTGTTGCTGACGGGAATAATACAGGCAGAAAAAACGGCAGGGAAAAGATAGAGTCACTTCTTATGACATTGAGCGACCTGCAAAGGTTAGTTCCCGAAAGCAAGATAGTGACAACTGTATGCTATATCTATGACAATATATGGAATGCGGCTTATGATGACAGTCCCGCAGGCAGAATATTGTCATATACAAATGCAGTGAATGTATGCGCTAATAATTTCAGCGGAGAAGATACCAAAAAAAAGATACTTCTCTCTGATCCCGAGTTTATCTTCTGTGCTGATGGAGTTAAGGCAGAGCTTGAAAAAGACGACGATTTCAAGACCTTGAGAGCATATAGAAATAATAAAGTATTTGAAATTGACGGGCTGATTATGCAGCGTCAGGGAAACAGTATGACGGAATCTCTTGCCTGTATTATTGAAATGATGTATCCTGAGCTTTCTTCACCTCAGAGCAGTGAAGATGATAATACTTCAAAACCGCAGGAAAGCTCAGAACCAGAGGAGAGCAGCAAACCACAGGAGAGTTCCAATCCCGATGAAGCAAGCAAACCGCAGGAGAGTTCCAATCCCGATGAAGCAAGCAAACCGCAGGAAAGCTCCGAGCCGGAGGAGAGCAGCACTGCAGATATTCAGGCTGAGTATTCTATTAATATAACTGACGGGCTTGAATACGGAATAGGTGCGGATAATGATGATGTATATAAAATACAGCAGCGTCTGAGTGACCTCGGTTATTTTGATTATGAGCCGACAGGCTACTACGGAGAAAAAACCGAAGACGCATTAATAAGCTTTGAAGCAGCCAACGGACTTGATACAGACGGATATGCTTCAAACAGTGATCTTAAACTGCTGTTTTCAGCCGATGCAAACCCGAATAGCTGATAGTTTTCGGTAAGAGGAAGGAATAATGAAAAAAATACTGTGTCTGCTGTGCTGTGCTGTTATAGCAGTTTCTATGACAGCCTGTACAGAGCAAAAAAAAGATGACAGAACAAGCAGAGAAATAAAGCTTGTACAGCCCTCTGAGGTTAGCAGGGAAATATCGGATACAGATGAAGAAGATGAAGCTGATGAGGAGAAGGATCTGACAGAAAGTTTTGTCATAAGTCCAAAGCTCAGTGAACTTCCGGAATATATGAGGACTAATCCGAAGCTTTATGCAGAATTGCTGGGAAATATTCTTAAGATTTATTATTCCGGAATTCTCAGCGGAAGGATAAATTCGGATATTTATAAACACAGGTATTCAGAGGACAAGCTTCCGCCGGAAAGTGCCACAGCCGAACAGCGCAGATCAGCAGCCGAATACTGCACAATAGGAGGCGCTCTTGAATATTTCGGATATGATAATAAGAATTATATAAAATATTATGAGATGTACAATGGCTGTCTGACATTTTTCTGCTTTGATAAAGACGCAAATATCTATTACAGAAACGATATTCCATCTGATAATGTAATGCCTTTGACAGGCTTTTCATACGGACTATATTTTATTTTCAGATATGCAAAAATAGACAAGCTCGAAAGAGAAGCCCTTGAATTTGCCGCAGATGAAATAAGCAGTGCCGTAAGCAATTATTATTCAGGCATAAGAGACGGAAAAATCACTTCATCAAAAAAGCTGAAATATACAGCGGACAAGCTGCCCGAAAAAAATGCAGATGAGTCAGAAAGAAAAAAATGCGCCGATGAAGCCACCATTCAGGGAGCGGTCGACTTTGCAGGATATTATACATCTCTTTATCCATGCATTACAAAGCTTGGATATAATAAAAAATCAGAGCTGTTTACACTGCCTGATCTCAATGACCCTGATATTGTGTCGATAGGCTCTCCCGAAACAAAGCTTTCTGTGCTGTATAAATAAAACACCCCCCGATGCGTTATACATCGGGGGTAATTGTATGTTACGGGTTATTTCATCAGTTCAGTTATTATTTCAATCGTTTTATCAGCGGCAAGTCTGCTGAATGCGGAATATTCCATAGAATCATCTTCGCTGCTCATGCTGTCTGAAATACAGCGCAGTACGGCAAACGGTATTTTATTTATTCTGCAAACCTGTCCTATACTTCCGCCTTCCATTTCACAGGCAATTGCTCCGAAGCGATCATTAAGAGAGTTTCTTTTTTCGTTACCGCCTATGAATTGGTCTCCTGTGGCTACAATGCCCGTTACATGATTTTTCTCTCCTGCAGCATCGCACGCAGCTTCAAGTTTTGAAATCAGTTCCCTGCTGCACGGAATATTAACGATATTCTCATCGTGAAGAAACAGCTCTCCGGGTTTGTCACCTATTATAGTCGTGTCCATATCGTGCTGTACGACACTTTCGGCAATTACAACATATCCTATATGCGTCTTTCTGCAGGTGCTTCCTGCAATGCCTGTATTTATGATATATTCCGGAGAGTATTTCATTATCATAGTCTGTGTGCAGACAGCAGCGTTTACCTTTCCTATGCCGCATTTTGCAACGACACATTCATTCTGTCCGAGCTTTCCGCATGTGAATTTCACTCCGCTTATTGTTTCTGTGGTTTTGTCGGTCATTCTTTCGATAATGCCGTTTACTTCAATATCCATTGCGCCTATTATTCCTGTCATAAAAATTCTCCTTTATTTTATTTTTCAACATCAGATTGCTTTCTTGTTGAAAGTTTGTTTTAAACAAGGAGCAAAGCTCCAACAAGCTCGCTTGATTGGAGCGAGCGACGCCGTCAACAGACGTCGGGGAGCTTTAGCTCCT
>CACXGH010000054.1 GCA_902767175.1 uncultured Ruminococcus sp. | reverse complement strand
GGGTCGTTATAACCGTAAGGATCGCTGTAACCATACGGGTCGTTATAACCGTAAGGATCGCTGTAACCATACGGGTCGTTATAACCATAAGGTGTGCTGTTCCTGTAGGTATTGCTGTTATATGCATAAGGATCGCTTAAATTAGCATAAGGGTCTCTGACATTAGCGTATGGATCACTGACATTTGCATAAGGATCGCTTACATCAGCATACGGATCACTGACATTAGCGTATGGGTCGCTTGTATTTGCACCAGGAAAAGGATTTGAAGTAACAGGCATATAACCAGAGGTGTTATTATATCCGCCGTTATTGGCATAATCCACAGCCTTCTGTACCTCTTCTCCACAGCCCGCAGACGAAAAAATCATCAATCCTGTAAGAAAGGCGGCAAGCAAAGCAGTAATTATTCTTTTCATTAATACTTCCTCCCTTTTTATCTGTATAATTTATCTTTTCACCGCAGAAATATTCTGGGGTAATTAGATTATATTATATTAAAACTTCACTGTCAACATTTCGTCCGATGAAAAATGCGGATACATTTCTGTATCCGCACAAGAGAAGCAGTTATTATTATTTTGCAAGGTACATCATTGAAGCAGCCTGCTCACCGACTGTAGCAGCATCAAACCACAGCTTGCCGTCCTTTAATGTAAGTGTCATTGAACCGCTGTTTGACGCATCAGTTGACGCAAGTGTTATTGTATTGCCGCTCTGAGTCCACTTTACTGTACCGCTCTGGCTGCCGCTTACAAGACTGCCTGATGCAGTTGCTGTTCCGTCAGCATTGAATGTAATAGAGAAATTGAGTGTTGAAAGGTAAGCCTGTGTTGCAGATGCTTCCTGCTCACTCATTGAAGGAAGTGCTGCGTTGTCTATCTGAAGCTTCCATGTTCCGACTATGCCGTTATCACCGCTGCCGCTTCCGCCGCTGCACGCTGCACATGCAAATATCATAAGAATACAAAGACTTGCTGCAAGAATTGATTTAAATACTTTTTTCATGTTAATAACTCCTTTAAATTTAATAAATTTTCATACAACAGCCCTTTGGGCTGTATCATACCTTTGAAAGATAAAATGCATCAACATACCGTTCGCTTATTAATTCCACATCAAAGAAAAGCTTGCCGTCCTTCAGAGTAAACTTTATTGCATTCCCGCCTGATCTCTGAGCATTAATAAGATAAACCTGATCACCGGTCTGTGACCAACTGCCCTTTCCGCTCTCTGCACCTCCGCCTATATTTCCTGTAATATCGGCAGTTCCGTCGGCATTGAGTATAACTGAGAAATCAAGTGCCTCAAAGTAAGCCTTAGTTGCAGATGCTTCCTCCTCAGTCATAGACTGAAACACTGTGTCGTTTATCCGGAGCTTCCATGTTCCGACAGCTTCGCTGTTGCTGTTTGTTTTTCCTGCTCAGGCGGCACAAGCAAATACCATTATCACACAAAGAGCTGCTGCAAGAATAGATTTGACAGTCTTTTTCATTTTTCCTACTGAGTTTCAGAGTCATGCTCTGACAAGGCAAATATGCTTTTGAGTGTCAGAAACAAATCTGTTATCCTTATAAGTGTAGGTCAGAGTACCCGAGCTGCCCAAAGCACCGGAAGAATCGGTTATAGTGAGTTTTTCACCGTCAAGAGTCCATGTTCCTTCGGAATCGACCTTATTGTCGCCGACATTTCCGGAAATCCTGACCTTTCCGTCAGAAGCAAACTCAAGCTTGCTATCCATACTTTCTATGATAGGCTTGTATGTCTGGGTCTCACGGAAGGTTATTTCAGTCTCATTCAGAGCCAATTTCCAATTTCCCTGAATATTTATGCTGCTTTTATCTCCTCCGTTACAGCCCGTAAAGGCAAGCAGCATTACGGCAGTCAGACAAAGTACCGCTATCACACCAAAAAGCCTTTTCATTTTCATTTTCTCAGACCTCACTTTCTTTTCACATATTCTTTTAAGCTTACTGCTTTACAAAAGGCAGCATTTCAGCGCCTTCTATGATAAGCTTTCCGTCCTGAAGCTTCATCTCATATTTTCCGTCCGATGAGCTTTCGCCTGCACCTGTAGGATCCATAGATACATCGCCTGATATATCGCTGATGATCACCTTATCACCCTCACGGGTCCATTTGCCTGTACCGCTCTGTGAGCTTGTTTCCTGTGAAGGCAGACCGCTGATCTGATCCATGCTCATCTCTATGGCAACAGTATTGTCACTCTTGAACTCCACTGTCATATTCATGCTGCTCATAAAGACCGCATAGAATGCTTCGTTTGCCTTCTGATCCTCAGGCAATTTGCTTGCATCGAACTGCATCTTCCATGTACCTACAAGCTCAGCAGCAGCAGTTGCCGCCTGAGTTCCGTTTCCGTTTGCAGAGCTTCCCCCGTTATTGCCGTTACAAGCGGCTGCGGAGAATATAAGCAGTGACATGAGAATAGCCGAAACAGCTGCCTTGAAAAATTTCCTCATTATTACTCTCCTTTCCGGTTTTTACACCAAAGAAAAAATATTATAAAGGTCTGTTATAATAAAATACTTTTACTATAAAAGCCTTTCATTTTAATAATACAATAAATACACCCTTGTGTCAACAAATATTATTTTATCAAAACAAAGTATTATTGTGTGATTCTGACCGTAATGCCGCCAGATAAATCACATAAAAGCAAGAAAAGAATTCAATAGTTCACCCTGAAAGCACCGGTTTTTCTTCTGCTGCCGAAAGATACAAATCCGCACAAACAGCGCACGAAAGCGCAAAATGCTCCTGTTCGGGAATATAAAGCTCTATCTCATAGCCTTCCCCAAAGCTTGTCCAGCATTTTTTCTGAGTCATAACGGGACTTTTATCAACGTCAAAAAGCGAAAATCTCCCTGATGTCATATCGCCTGCAAATCTGTAGGTACTGCCGTATATTTTAAAGTAAAAGCACCTCTTCATATATGGCAGAAGTACATAAAAGCCTTTTCTGCATCGCACGGTAAAATATCTCATCACGAATTCCTTGTGAATAATTTCAGATACTGCATTTCCAGATGTATCTGAAATGATTATTCTCTGTTTCATCCTCTCAGATATGGCAGATACGGTATATTTCAGAGTTCCCAGCTCATCAAGTATCATAAAAAGCTCATTTCCTGATGAGGATATTCTTTTTATATACAGCTTCATCACGACCACCCTGTTTGTGTCATCATTGCATAAAGGCATTATCTGCCGCCGACATTGGTATATGCGCTATTCTTGATATATCCTCTGCTGTAACGCTCTCAAGCCCTTCAAGCTCCGATGCTTCATCAAGCATAAGGAGCCATGCTGCAAAGCTGTCCGCCTCTCTCTCATACTTAGTTACGATAAAATCTGTATTGCAGCTCAGCTCAACGGTATTTGTGCCGTTATGCATAACTATATGTCCCAGCTCATGCGCCTTTGTAAAGCGTTTTCTGTACCTGTCCAGAGACTCATTCAGTACAATAAAGCTTATTCCGTTCATTTGTACCGTAAACCCATTAACGCATGAGGGCAGATCCTGCTCAAGAGTTATTATTCCCATTTTTTCACAGATAGCATCAAGCTCCGAAGTATTATATCTTCCAATCAGCCCCCGGACTGCCTGTTCTGTCTTATTCATGTCCGCCTCCTGTTCAGCCGCCCTCAGCAGCCTTTTTATGCTGCTGTCTTGCAATAGCAGCAACCACCTTGATAGCGTCGATTATTTTCATTCTGTCCTCGTTATTAAGCGGCACTCCGTCAAACATAAGACCTTCCTGCATTGTGAGCTTTCTCGTGAATTCGTCAAACACATCAGATACCTCCACTCCTTCTCCCGAAAGCTCTTTTTCCGTGCTGCCGATAAAATAATCACCCGTTACTCCGAATATCTCACACAGTCTGCCGAGTATCCTGCTGTCAGGTTCTCTCCTGTCCTGTTCATACATACCTACAGCAGACGGAGATATTCCGAGCCTTGCGGCAAGCTCCGACTGAGTCATACCGTTCCTTTTGCGGAGGCGTTTTATCCTGACACCCAATGACATATTTCTTCCTCCTCTGTTATACATCCGCCGTTTTACTTCAATACTCTGTTATATCCCCTGCCGTCTTTACACCGCAAATCGCTGATTGCAGCCATTCAGCTTTGGATTATTTAGTATCAGTTTATTTTCTCAGATTATACCACACGTTTAGTGTAATTTCAATAGATATTTTTGATTTTATACAAAAAATCGAATTTTTGTTCGTTATTTGGGACTATCGAAATTTTGTTCGATTTTTCTATTGATTTTTGTGAAAAACAAGTTATAATTGTAAATACAAGGGGTAAGCTCAGGCAGAAGAGTTAAACACTTCGGCAAAACAGCCCTTTTTATTTTAAAAATTAAGTACACGAATTGTGTAGAAAGAGAGGGAAAGCATGACATATCAGGAATGGGCGGACGAATATATGGACAGTGCAGAAAAGCTGAAAAAAAGAATCTCAGTACTTAAGGCAGAACTATTGACTGCTCCGGTATCGGAGCTTAAGGAGATCAATAACAGGATCTGCATAATGTATACGATGTATCTGGACTGTATGAAGACGGCAGATATTCTCAGAAGAAGAAAAGGAGAGGTTTAATGAGAACAAGAAAGTATTTACTCAGCGAAAAAATAGAACAATATGCAGCGTATCATGCCTACACCATTTCAGCACAAAAAAGCGACAAGCTCAGAAGAATGGACGAGCTGCTGAAAAAGGCTATAAAATATGAGCTTACCGAGCGACAGAAAAAATGCATTATGTATTATTATTACGAAAGCAAAAATGTTGAAGAAATAGCAAAGATTCTCAGCATAAGACCGACAACCGTCTATAAGCATCTCAGCAAGGCACGAACGGCATTAAAAAAATGTGCGTTATATCTATAAAGATATGAATAATTTTCGTTTCTCTGACAAAACTATAGTTATCCGGTGAATAAGCTTTAAGCAGTTCATGTTATAGTTCATTGAAAAACGGATCAGATCCGTTTTTCAGCGCCAAAGGCGAATAGAATAATTACATGAGAAGCGGATAAGAGCAGCTATCATTTCAGAAAGAAGCAGTTTTTAAAATGATAGCACTATCAAAGCCTGTCTTAAAAGCTGATACACGGATAGGACAGGCTTAAATATGCTTTATTCAGACCGCTTAGTAAGCTGTATGAATAGTAAGGCATACAGCCTGCTCCGGAAAGCCTGCAGACAGAAAAAGCTGTCTGTACCGAGGAGGTCGGAATAAAATGCTCGACAGAATTGCAATGATACTGCTTATTATCGGCGGTCTCAATTGGGGCTCGATAGGAATATTTCAGTTTGACCTTGTAGCATGGATATGCGGAGGACAGACAGGAATAATAAGCAGAATAATCTACACTCTTGTCGCACTCTCAGCGATCTGGTGCATCTCACTTCTTTTCAGAGACACAAGAGAGCCTGAAAGACTGCAGAGTGTATAATCGGAATATCTCCGTTATCAGTCAGCGCTGACAGTTCGCTATACTATTCTTAAAATGTAAGCATAATCAGTTTTACAAAAGCCGTGTATATCCTCTGTCACTGGCTGATTTTTGACTGTTACTGACGGTTGAAAGTAAAAAACAGCGGAGCCGGGAGCAAAATAAACCGCAAAAGCCGATGAAGGTCGAATAATCCTTCATCGGCTTTTTGTTTATGTTATGACTAATGTATAAGGTTTGCTGTCCGGCAAATATAATTACTGGCGCAGCTCACAGCAGAAACACCAGGTCAGTCTGTTGCTATGATATCCTCTAATTCCTCTTCGGGGTCTACCTCTGCTCCGGTAAAATCAGGGACTTCTGTTATTACATCAGTAAGTACAAAAGCACATGAATTGGCCGGCATTATCAAATCCCCCGTTACAAGCCTTGTTTTCATGAATGTCTTTCCGCCGATAAACTCCTTCGGTACTTTAAAGATTATCTCATGGTCGGACGCATTGAATACACATAACAGCTTGTCATTTTTATCCTGCCTGATATATGCCATTGTCCTGCCTGTTGAGCCGTAGTCTAGAAGCTCACCGTCTGTAAGGCACGAACATTCATGACGCATCTTTCCAAGCTGAGTAAACCACTTTACGAGCGCCTTATCCTCTTTACCCCATGGGAACGTAGCTCTGTTGAACGGGTCTTTATATCCCTCTACCCCTGCTTCATCTCCATAATATATACAAGGAACACCCGGAAGTGTATAAAGGATACCGCTTGCAAGTCTCATTCTCATAAGACCATACTCTCTCTGCTCGGGTGACAGCCTTGTATTAGCCTGCCACTCTCTGCCCCTTCCGTGCTGTCTCTCTCCTGCAAGAAGAGTAATTACTCTCTCAGTATCATGTGTTCCCAGATGATTCATAAGACAGCGTATAACAGGGCGGGGATAATTCTCAAGAACATTCAGAACTATCTCAAGCATATCTCTGCCGTCTCCGCAGTCGAGGAAACCGAGAATAGCATCTCTGAACGGATAGTTCATTACACTGTCAAGCTCGTTTCCATAAAGAAAGCGTCTCCTTGAACCGTAGCTCTCTTTATTTGATGCGTCCTCCCATACCTCACCTAAAAGCAGGGCTTCGGGGTCTTCCTTCTTCACAGCTTCTCTTATATATTCTATGAATTCATCAGGCAGTTCATCGGCAACATCAAGTCTCCAGCCGCTGTTTCCGCAGCGTATCCACTTTCTGATAATGCCGTTCTCACCGTTTATATATTCATTGAAAGAATGGGAAAGCTCCTCAACCTCGGGGAGAGTATCGAATCCCCACCATGAATTATATATATTCGGCCACTCTATAAATTTATACCATGTATAATATGGCGACTCCTTGGAGTTATATGCGCCTACCGAATCATAGCGATGCTCACGGTTAAAATAGATACTGTCACTTCCCGTATGACTGAACACACCGTCATTCAGTATGCGTATGCCGTGTTTTTTTGCCTCTGCACACAGCTCCTTAAAGTCCTCCTCTGTACCGAGAATAGGGTCTATCTTTTCATAGTTTCCCGTATCGTAACGGTGATTAGAATATGCCTCAAAAATCGGGTTGAGATAGATACAGGTAACGCCAAGCTCCTCAAGATAAGGAAGCTTCATTGTAATGCCCTTAAGGTCGCCCTGAAAGAAGTCGGAATTCGTTATCATGCCGAATTCATTGGGTCTCCAATCGGGTATTCTGTCCCATTCCGTCTGTATTTTTTTATCGGGATATACACCCTTCTTTTTCTCACCCGAAAAATAAAACCTGTCGGGGAATATCTGATACATTATTCCTCCGGGAAGCCACGAAGGAGTTTTGAAATCCTTTTCATAACAGGTCAGCTGAAAACGAGGCTCATTATCGCTCATTGCAAGATAGCCCTCGCCGCCGTAGCCCTTCATAATGAATCTTCTGCCGTATTTCGTATCAAGTCCGAAATGATACCAATACAGCCCCACTCTGTCTATATTCAGGTCACATTCCCACTGCTCATGGTCATCTCCGACCATTCCTGCCCAGAACATACCGTTTACAAGCGTATCACCGTATTTGTCGTCCTTAACGGCAAGCACCGCACCCGAGCACCCAAGATCTCGAGGAAGTATTATCTTGAAATGCATCTGTGTTCCGAACGGCACTGCACCTGTCGGATTGCGGTATAATGTATCACGAGAATTAAAAAGCGTCATTGTACACAAACCCCTTAAATCAACTAACAATATCATACAATACATAGCCCTGTTTCCTGCTATTGCTGTACGGAAAGTTACGATAGTGCTGTCAAAAAACCGAAATACACATTTTTCTGACACTAATGAATATTTCGGCACATAAATAATATTATAATCTCTCGTCAATGCCTTGTCAAGCAATTTTCATTGGTAATTTAAGGCTATTTTCAGCGCTTATTAATACTAAAATGTCTTATTTTGTATTATTATCCACGCTGTAAGGCTCTACCTTATGCCACATCGGTTCTTCAACAACTGCCTCAGCGATAATCCCCTCAGCAGTATACTCCTCAGAACGCAGTGCACCTGCATTTCTCAGTACGGCAAGCAGCCCTGCCTTATCAAACGGAACAAGAAGCCTGTATTTTTTCATTCTGACGGGAAGGTTATCTTCAACTGCCTTCAGCAGCTCATCTATTCCCTTACCGAACTTTGCACAAATGCGGACAGCCCCTGTTTCACGGGGAAGATCATCGGGATCACTCACCAAGTCACATTTGTTGAAAACGGGTATTATCGGCTTATCATTACAGCCAAGCTCTCTGAGCAATGATTCCGTCACCTCAAGATGAAGCTTATATTCCTCGCTTGAAGCGTCACATACATTAAGAATTATATCCGCTGTTGCAGCCTCCTCAAGAGTGGACTTGAAAGCTTCGACAAGATGATGAGGAAGTCTCCTTACAAGGCCTACTGTATCTATCATCATAACAGACACACCGCATGGGAGCTTCAAAGCCCTTGATGTAGGATCAAGAGTGGCAAAGAGTTTATCCTCAGACAGCACGCCTGCCTGAGTGAGTGTATTCATCAGAGTGGACTTTCCCGCATTTGTATATCCGACTATAGCCACAGTTATAACTCCGTCTTTCCTTCTTCTCTCACGGTGTCTGTCCCGTCTTTCCGTCATATCAGAAAGAGCATCTTTTAAATATTCTATCCTTCTTCTGATATGTCTTTTATCGGTTTCAAGCTTTGTTTCACCCGGACCTCTTGTACCTACACCGCCTCCGAGCCTTGACATTTCCTTTCCCTTGCCCGACAGTCTCGGCATAAGGTATTTTAGCTGAGCAAGCTCGACCTGAAGCTTGCCTTCATTTGTCTTAGCTCTTACGGCAAATATATCAAGTATCAGCATAGTACGGTCAATTGTCCGTACATCGGTTGCATCTTCAATGTTTCTTATCTGAGTAGAAGTCAGTTCCGTATCAAATACAAGAAGGTCTATCTCATTCTGAGCACAGAACTCAGTTACCTCCTCAAGTCTTCCTGAACCTATACAGGTTGCGCCGTCAGGCTTGTCACGCTTTTGCATAATAATTGCCGCAGGCTCGGCACCTGCACTTTTAACAAGCTCCCTCAGCTCATTCATTGAGCCTTCCGCATCATATTCTCCGGTATCTATCCCGACAAGAAGCGCCCTCTGTATCTTTTGAGCGTTTTCATGCATTTCCATCTACAGACCTCCCTTATTCCTCTGCCCATATATATCATACTCTGTCATATTGTTATTATAGCATCTTTTCAATTCTATTTCAATGGCGGAGGCTGCTGCGGCACGGACATCAATTTACTCCGAACTCCGGTGCAGCAGATTTTTTTGTTTTTTTTGTTGGAATATGGAATATTATGTGGTATAATGGAGAAAGTATATGATCATATACTGTATTTCATGATAAAAGAGGCATGATATCCTATGAAAAAAGAATACGATGTACTTATTGTCGGTTCGGGAGCGGCAGGACTTTATGCTGCACTGCAGTTTCCCGAAAATGTTAATGTCCTTCTGATCTCCAAGAGAGAGCTTACTCTTTCAAACTCGTCACTCGCACAGGGCGGTGTTGCTGCCGTTCTTGACAAAGACAACGATAATTTCAAGCTGCACATTGCCGACACGCTTATAGCCGGCAAATATAAGAATAACCTTGAAGCAATTGAAGTGCTTGTTTCCGAAGGCCCTTCGGACGTTCTGAAACTGAAGGAAATGGGTGTCGCATTTGACCTTGACGAAAGAGGACGTCTGCAGATGACTCTTGAAGCAGGTCATTCCCGTCATAGGATAGTTCATCATAAGGATTCTACCGGCAGGGCTATTGTCGATGTTCTTCTTGAACAGGTCAAAACACATAAGAATATCGAGATCTGCGGCAACACTATGCTCTATAAGCTTGATAAGAATGAAAAAGGCTTTTATGCCGGACTTATTCTCCCTGACGGCTCATCAAAAATCATTGCCGCTCATTACTGCATTCTCGCTTCCGGCGGTATAGGCAGAGTTTACCAATATACAACCAATTCCGCTATCGCAACAGGCGACGGCATCACCCTTGCATTCATGCTCGGTGCAAGAATAAAACACCTGAGCAGAATACAGTTCCACCCGACAGCATTTGCTGCCGAAAATGATCGTGAGCGTTTCCTTATAAGCGAGGCTGTACGAGGCGAAGGCGCCGTTCTGCTTAACTGTGACGGTGAGCGCTTTGCATTCAAGTATGACGAAAGAGGAGAGCTTGCTCCGAGAGATGTAGTATCCAATGCTATCATGCTTGAATCAATGGCTAAGGGCAACGAAAAATTCTATCTTGATATCACTCATAAAGACCCTGAATTCGTAAAAAAGCGTTTCCCGATGATTTACGAGAAGTGTCTCGAGGAAAACATAGATATTACAAAGCAATGGATACCGGTATTTCCCTGTCAGCATTATCTCATGGGCGGCATAGATGTAGACCTTTACGCACGCACAACGGCAGACAGACTTTATGCGGCAGGCGAATGCTCACATACGGGTGTTCACGGTGCAAACAGACTTGCAAGCAATTCTCTGCTTGAAGCTCTTGTATTCTCAAGACGGGCTGCGAATGATATTACCAGGAAGCTCACTCAGGAGGACAATACTCCTTTCGGAGATTTTCAGGAGAGCGAAAATCTCAGCGGCAGAGTTCTCCCGCACGGCTACCGTACCGAAATACGCAAAATCATGCAGGAGACATATTTTGTTATCCCGAAGCCTGAGCTTATACCTCAGAACCTTGCAAGAGTCAAGGAAATCCTCACAGACCTTACGGGAGGAGAATATGAGGTTGACCATAACTTTGTTGAGGCAAGAAGTCTTGCTACTGTTGCCTGCATAGTTCTTGAGGAGGTACAAAGAAAAAATGACTCTGAATAAAATATATATTGACGAAATTATTAAAACCGCTCTGCTTGAGGATATCAATTACTGCGATGTCACAACGGACTATCTTATACCTGCAGAACAAAAAGGCAATGCAAAATTTGTATCAAAGGCTGACGGTGTTGTATGCGGTGTTGAAGCAGCAATAAGGGTATTTCAGATTCTTGACGATAATATCAGCTATGAGATACTCAAAAACGATGGCGATACCGTAAGCAAGGGTGATGTAATACTGACTGTCAGCGGCTCAACCCGTGCATTGCTGAAGGGTGAGCGCACATCGCTCAATCTCATTCAGCATATGAGCGGAATAGCAACCGCAGCAAACAAATACACAAAGATCATCGAAGGCACAAAGGCATCTATTGCCGACACAAGAAAAACTCTGCCGGGACTTCGTCCATTACAGAAATATGCAGTTATGACAGGCGGAGCAAAAAATCACCGCTACAATCTTTCCGATGCCGCAATGCTGAAGGACAATCATATTGATGCAGCAGGGGGAATCACGAATGCTATAACATTGCTGCGCAAAAAGATCGGTCATATGACAAAGATCGAGGTTGAAACAAGAAACCTTGATGAACTGAGAGAAGCTCTTGCGGCAGGTGCAGACATAATCATGCTCGACAACATGAGTCCGGAGGTAATGAAGGAAGCTGTAGAAATAACGGCAGGCAGAGCTGTACTTGAAGCATCCGGCGGCATTACTGACGAAACGCTGAGAGCCGCAGCCGAAAGCGGAGTTGATATTATCTCCATTGGCGCCCTCACCCACTCGGTAAAAGCTTTTGATATATCAATGTATATAAAGTAACAATAGGCAGTTTCCATGCTGCGCACATAAACAAAACGAATGGTACTTCAATAAAAAAGCCAGCCCAAAAGGCTGGTTTTTTGTGTATAGAGTTAATGCGGTCAGAGTTCTATTTCTCCTGTCCAATCTATTATTCCGCCGAATTCCACAATGTTGGAATAGCCTGCCTTTGCAAGCTTTGCTGCTGCTTCCTTGCTGCGTCTGCCGCTGCGGCAGTATACAAAGATAAGCTGCTCTTTATCAGGAAGCCTTGCTGTATCTTCCTCTGTAATAGTTTCATTAGGAATGCATATCGCATTCGGAATATGCCCTTCATCATATTCCTGCTGTGTCCTTACATCAAGAATGATATATCCGTTCTCCTTCTGCATAAGCTCCTTAGCTTCTTCCTGGGATATCTGCCTGTATCCTCCTGCCTCCGTGCTTTCAGTTCCGGAGCCTCCGGAGCTTGCAGAGCCGACTTCGGCACTGCTGTCCGTAACCGATGCAGAAACAGCAGATATGCTGTCGGAGCTTTCCGGTTTTTTATTGTCCGCACCTGCCGAACAGCCTGCCGTTAGCAGTAAAGCCGCACAAAACAGTGCTGATATTGTCTTTTTCATATTATCTATCCCCTTATGCAACGAGCCACTTCCATTTTACAACGCTGTACAGTGGTACGAGCGGTATAAGAATAGGTGTCTTTTTAAAATATGCCTGATATTCGGGTTCACTGCCGTATGTTCTCGTCTGACGCTCCTCAAGCCTTCTTGCACCGCTGAACATTACATATACAATTCCGAGATAACCTAAAACGGCAGCTATCCATTGGAAGGCATTAGAATACACTGTAATACCGCCTATAAATATTCCTGTCCATATTAGCAGCTCTCCGAAGTAGTTCGGGCATCTAACTATTCTGTAAAGTCCCGTATCAACAAATCTTTTAGGATTTTTCTTTTTTGCTGCTGATTTCTGATAATCGGCAAGACTTTCTATAATTAGCCCGAGTGCGCTTATTGAAGTACCGACTATAATAACCGCATCATTGCCCGAGAAAATATTCTGTGCCCTGAAAAGCAGAGGACAGGTCTGACAGGCATATAAAAGCGCCGCTGTCACCCATATACAGCATTTTACAAAAAAGCTCATGCCCTTGCCTGATTTTATCTCAGCTTTCATCTTAGAATTAAACAAGGAGCAAAGCTCCAACAAGCTCGCTTGATTGGAGCGAGCGACGCCGTCAACAGACGTCGGGGAGCTTTAGCTCCT
>CACXGH010000053.1 GCA_902767175.1 uncultured Ruminococcus sp. | reverse complement strand
ATACAGAGATATTTATTATGATGTCACCAAAGTATGAATCATTTACAGACAGTTGTTTATAATTTACAACATAATGTCGATTATGTTTCAGTCTGTTATTTGTTCAATTGAATTTATGAAACGAAAAGGTCATTATTCCAAAGGAGGTCTTTGATATGACAAGGACAAAGGGCAAATTTTATAAGGCAGTATCCCTCATTACAGCTTTTATGCTTATGTGTTCCTGTTTTCCGGCATTTACAGGAGGTTCAGAGCGTGTAAAGGCTGCCGTCAATGCAACTATTGATACTTTTTACACAGGATTTTCTGAAGGCGCAGATTATGATTCCTCAGAGGAAAAGTACATCTGGACGCCTGATTCTCCGAAGGAGGGACATAAATTCATATACTACCTTGGATTTGAATTGTCCGGTGAGGGCTATTATGAGCCGGGTGAGGTCAGGATAACTGTGCCGCTTCATATACTAAGGGACCGCTACGGCAATGATGCAGACAATATAGAGCTGTCCGTACCTTCTGTTGATGAGGTAGCAGGCTATGATGATGAGCTGTTTGCTGAGGATAATCAGTTCCAATATGAGATAGATGAGAACAACAACAGGATAATAATAACAAACTATCTTAAGTTCTCTGCGGCTTCGGACGGCTATATCGAGCTTGCTTACATAACAAATAAAACTACATTTGAGTATAAAGATATGTCCGAGTCAGAACCTTTCCGGGCGGATATAGAGCTTCTTAGCCCTGATAAGCAGGTAATGCTCTCAGAACATTCGGACAGTGTTCCCGTAACTATAGATACATCGGCAAGGGTCACATCGACGTCGAAGAGATGTTTGAATGAAGTCAATCCCTATTCTTCGTGGGACAGCAGCTGGGGAAGTGTGCCTACGAGTTTTGACGTTAATGACTATTATTACCTTAAGTGGGAAATAAGGAGTACTATAAGCAATCCCACACAGCCATATGATCTTAAAATTGAAGATGTACTCTCCGATGCGGACGGAAACCCTGTTATCGACGGTGAAGCCGTTGCGTACAAATTCGCAGGCAATGATACGTTCAGGTCTATTGATAAGGTTGAGCCAAATGTCAGAAAAATGCAGAAATACGCAAGCAGCGACGGCAGCAGGTATGACTATGTAATAACAAAGCACCCGAAAGAGACCTTTCAGAGTCTGAACGATTATACCCTTAAAAACATAGAGACAATAATTCTGACACCCTATGATGGGATAGATGAGCCTACACAGGCATCGGCAGAGGCTACTTTCCATCATTATCAGGTGCCGTTTAACAAGCCGGGACCCTCAATCGGATCCGAGAAGAGAGGAAACAACAATTGGTGGACACCATGGCCGGTAGCTGATTACGGCCTGCAGGAGCTTAAAGACGGTGATGTTGATCATCTCAGCGGAAATATAAAATTTGCCGTAAATACATGGGGAAATGTTTTTCCGTATACGAAGGGCGACGGAAACGAAGAAGATATAAACAGCTACGGAAAAAAGAAAGTAAAGTTTGTAGTAACCGATGACATCTTCTATCTGAATCAGTCGTTCCAATTCAGCGGTGTAAAGGTCGTTGTTCCTGATGAGCTTTCAGGTGTAAAGCTTACGAGCGACGACTTCAAGATAGATCACATAGACTATTCTTACAGTCTTAGGGACGGCTACAAGGACACGGAAAAGAACCGTTTCAGAGATAAGGCGGCAACCTTTACAGAGGACGATGTACTATACTTCTACTTCAAATTCGATAACGGTGACTGGACAGAACAGCCTGCAGCATCGTACGATGCATATCATAACGGTGCTATGTCATTTAATACGCAGTATATTAAGGAAATGACTGCCGGAAGAATAACCTTCAATGATGATGTCAACTGTGTAGGCTACAGGATAGAGACGTTCAATGCGCATTATGCTACATCTATCTCAGCAACACCGTATTGTTGGATAAAGAGGTCAGATACTGTTCTTGCACAGAGTGAAGGAGTTAACAAGATAACTCTCACCAACATATCCAATTACACAGTTATGAAAGATTACAACAGCGAGACCGACACAGGTACGATCATATATGACAGAGACAATATTGCCCACGACTATATAATAGGCGTTGAAAAGGAATCCGATATTGTAAAGTCGGTTGCCTATACACAGAACAATGCGTTAAAAAGAAGAGTAATTGTAGCATGGCAGGTAAAGATAGCAGAGCATTATGAAACAAACGACGGCAGGAGGTATGTACAGCAGCAGTCAGGTGTATTCTATGATCTTCTTCCCTCAGGCAATCTGCTTGATAAAACTTCGGTTACAGTAGGAGTGAGCGATGATAATAATCCTCTGAACGTAAGATGGCTGCGTTCAAACGAATTTGAGTTCGAAACACAGCCGAATTACAAGGGGACAGGCAGAGTTATGCTTACCGTTAGGATCAATAAAAGCTACAACAGCGCTGTGATCGGCTACAGAACGGTGTATTCATGGGACAGTGCTATGGATTACGGCAGTCAGCTCCTTAATACAGTCGCCTATGAAACGGGTAATGACAAAATAGCAGGCGGTTATCCGGATAACGGCGGCGAGATCGGTGACAAAGACGTAATGAGCGGTCTTGACAGTTCTTCAAGCGGAAACAAGTTTATTTATGAACAAAAGCTTTACCCTATAAGAATTCTTATTTCAACAAGGACAGGTCTTATCAAAACTGTAAAGGAGAAAGACTCTACAGACTTTAAAAAGGAAACATCTGTAAGGCAGTCGGCAGAATACTCTTATAAACTGCGCTACAGTACCACCATAATAACCAAGGCTAAGGATATGGTTCTCTATGATTCGCTTGAGAACGCTGTTATTGATGAAAACACAAGCGATTGGCGAGGCACACTCACGGGGTTTGATCTTTCTCAGCCGAAAAAAGCAGGTATTGCGCCTGTAGTATATCTTTCTGCGGTCGAAAAACTTGACATAGATACCTATCACGATGTTGACACCGATGAAATTGACGGCTCGAAGGTATGGCTTAAAGAGGAAGATTTTATCAGAATTTACGGAGAGCCTGACAATAACGATATAACCGACCATAGGGCTGCGGCTTATGCTAAAGCCAAAGCGATAGCTATTGACCTGCGCCGTGATACCGAGGGCAATGAATATATCCTGCCAAACAACAAGGCTGTTGAAGCTGAAATTTTCATGATGTCACCTGCGCAGGAGGATTCTGACAGCCAAGACCCGATAAGCTACAACAATGTATTCATAAACGATACCATAATTGATATGTTCGGCAATGAAGAACCGGATAAGTTTATCCGTTTTGACTATACTGCGGTGCATTTCAAGATTTGCGGCGATATAGGCATACAAAAGGTTGAACAGAAGGACGGCGAAGCTATTGACCCGTCAAATATCACACCTGTAAAGGATATTGGCTTCAGACTTACGGGTAAATCGAAATACGGTACAAATTATGATATAACACTCTACACAAACGATGAAGGAAAGATCGTGTTCGAGAACATTGAACAGAATAATCCGCTCCCAGATAACATCACCGAGGACACGGATCTCAGCGATCGTTATTATACCCTTGAGGAGTTTGACGGCACGGACGACTATTTCAAGATAGACGGTCCCATTCGGGTAAGGATAGACGAAGAGGGCAATGCCTGGGTGGGTCAGAGCCTGATAACAAAGGGTTCGTATTATAATATAGGCAACAGACCGAGAGTTCATACAGATATCGAATTTACCAAGAAGGATCTGCGCAATAAATACAGCGTTGTAAACGGCGCAGAGTTTATGCTTACGGGTATATCGGGGTATACACATCTTGAAACGCTGCCGCAATATGCTGTTTCGGGAAAAATGCCTTTGGGTGTTGATGACGGTGTAGTAAGGTTTGAAAATGTAGAAATGGGTACATATACTCTCAGGGAGGTTAAAGCCCCGGAGGATCACATACTGCTTAAATCCGTTTTGTTCAATGTCGAAATTTATGAGGACGGCACCTATCAGATGACACCTATCGACACGGACGGCAACGAGATAACCGAGACGGAGTTCTTTGACAGCTATAAAGGCGGTGAACCTTACACTGTATACAATGAGCCTTACCATAGGTTTACAATACTCAAGACAGGTCGTACAATGCAGGATACCAACGTACCGGGTGCGGTGTTCCGCCTGTGGGGTACTTCGGATAACTTTACTCCGGTAGATATGACACGAACAACAGGTGAAAACGGCCAGCTTACGTTCAGCGGTCTTGAAGCAGGAGATAACTACCAACTGCAGGAGATATCCGCACCTGCAGGTTATGAGTGTGACAGTACTATTCGTCATGTGATCATAGATTCTGACGGCACAGTCACTATAGAGGGAGCTGTGCAGGATAATCAAGGCCGTTTTGTAATAACCAACCCTGAAAACGGAACAATCACTGTATACAAGGTGTGGAATGACGATTACGAGACCAATGACGAGCGCAGGGCAGACGGCATAGAAGATCCGTTAATAGTATTAACTACTGATGTCAGGATTAGCGAGGCGACTTTTACGTCAAATCTGAGAACGCTTATGCTTAATCTTACAAAAGATGATCAGAATGCTGCTCATGTTGATAAGATAAAAGCCTTCAAGCAGTACACAAGGATTAACGGCAGGACGATTGTCGAGGAGGGTATTGCAAACGGAACTGTGATCAGAGCCGATGACGGCACTACAGATAATAATATCTATGTATGGCTCGATGAAAACGGTACGCTTTATTGGTGGTCAGACGCAAGAAATGTTTACTTTCCTAAGAATTCGTCAGAAATTTTCCGGAATTTCACTAATATGTCAGAGTTTGATACTTTCGGACTTGATTTTTCGAGAGTACAATATATGAATTATATGTTCAGAAAGAGTGGAATAGAAAATATAAATTTCAGTAATATGAATCTCAGTTCAGTAAAACAGGCAATAGCCATGTTAGCAGAATGTTCAAAGCTTGAAACTGCTGATTTCTCAGGAGCTGATTTATCT
>CACXGH010000052.1 GCA_902767175.1 uncultured Ruminococcus sp. | reverse complement strand
TGTCCGGTGGACACCTCTGCCGAAGGCAGAAGCACCGACCGAGCCGGCAGGCGAGACTCGGGGGACATCGACGCTTGTTATAAAACATAAATAAACCAAAAAATATCAATAATGTTTGCAAAAACGGGTATTATATTGTATTATATAACATGGAGGATAATAATATCCGATATTGCTGCTTTTTGTCGTTTTTTGTTTCAGCTATTAAAAACGGCAGGAGGCTTTTGATAAAAGGGGATTATGAAATGGATCAGCTGATGACTCAAAACATAAAAAAAGATCTGATATATTACGGTGTGTACAGCACTTCAGAGGATATGTGGAACGGCAGCGATGTTCTTTGCTCTGCAAGAAAGCGTTTTTTTGAATCAGGTACAAAACAGAAAAAACGGAGCAGTATAAAATCCGAGAACATAACCTATAATTACAGCTATTCTCTTGAAAGCGGTGTTATTCTTAAATATAAAAAGATGAAGGGCAGCCGACTGCTTGAGCGTGTTGGAGAATCAGCAGACGGCTATTATGTTGAACATATAAACGATCTTCACAGATGTGTTAAGAAAACCTACTATAACCGAATGCATCATTGGCTGAGAACGGAATACTTCAACGATGCTGACAGAAGTGTAGAAATGCTTATCGCTCCTGCCGATGACAGCGAAAAACCCTCAATAGCCTGCAAGACTTCATCAAAGACGGAGATACTCTATCCATTTGATGTTTCTCTTGACAAGGAGCTTACTCAGAAGCTTAATATCCTTACCAGCGAGCCGAAGGTGTTCTGTGTAACAAGCTGCGGAAGCTTTTATTATTGCACGCAGGAAGAGTTTGACGAGAGAAAAAAGGCTCTTGAAAAGCTTATCGGAGAGGAAAAAACAAAGACTGAACCTGATGGGGCAGAACAAAAAACAATAAAGTCTGATTTTGTTGTAGATACATCTCTTCTTGAAAACAGCAGCAGCGTTGTATTTGACCTGAGAAATAGCAAAGAGGTGCGTATTTCCGAGCCTCAAGAGGAAATAACGGAAACCGCAGTAACCTCAGAACAGGAGATAAAGAAAGAAAAAGATGAGGAGAAAACAACACAGATACTTGATGACATAACAAATAATGAACTTATACAGGGTGAGGAGGCAGAGCCTGAAAAGACGGACAGCAAGGAAACTTCTTCAGCGGCTGATAAAGAGCCAGGCAGCACGGAAAAGAAGGTTACAAAGCGAACTGTAGCAAAGAGTGCAGAGGATAAGTCAGCACAGAGTGATGCTGCAGAAAAACCGGCTGCAAAGAAAACGAGACGCACCAAAAAGACAGACACAGCGGCAGCAGAAAAGCCTGCCAAGAAAAAAGTACAGACAAGCTCAGAGGAGGCTGCCGAGCCTTCAAACCAGCTTATGTTCGGACAGGAGACTTCTGTAATACCGCCTCTGCGTGAAAGATTATGTGCTTTTGTAAATGAATGTCCGTATGAAACGGTTGACAAGCAGATAATAGAGTCGGGCGGAAAGCAGTATTATTATTTCGGAGATATCTCCGATGATAAGCGCAGCGGCAGAGGAAGAACTGTCATGAAAAACGGAGAGACCGCATACGAGGGCGGTTATCTTGATGATAAACGTGACGGATTCGGTGTATATTACTATAAATCAGGCAAGCTTTGCTATGCAGGTAATTGGAAGCAGAACAAGAGGGAAGGTCTTGGAGCAGCATTCTCACCGACAGACGGCAGTGTTTTCGTAGGTAAATGGAATGATGATATATCCTCAGAAGTCGGCTCTCACTATGACAGTGAAGGAAACCTTCTCTATACAGGTGCTGTAGAAAACGGGAAAAAGAACGGTGCAGGTATGACCTATAACGGAGAGGATAAGACATTCTTTATTGGAAAATACAAGGACGGAGAATTCCTTGAAACAGGCACACAGTTCAGCAGTGAAGGCGACCTGCTTTATACGGGCGGATATAAAGGCAATGCCCGTAACGGTATAGGAACGGCTTACCTGCCCGATGGAGGAATAAAATACAAGGGCGGCTGGTTCAATAACCAATATGACGGCGAAGGTGTGCTTTATAAGGAGGACGGCAGTGTAATTGACGGTGTATTCAAGAACGGAAAAGCTCATGGTAAATGCAGACTTACAGATGCTGACGGAAGGGTCATATACATAGGCAGTTATCTTGACGATAATTACAACGGTACGGGCAGGCTTTTCCTTGATGACGGAGGATATGCAGAGGGACGTTTTGTTGACGGTGAGCCTACGGGGATATTCAATATATACGACAGCAAAAAGCAGCTTGTATACTGCGGAGAATGGGAAGGCAGGCAGTTCTGCGGCAGAGGTACACAGTATAAAGACGGTGAAAAAATATATGAAGGTGAATTCAGAGATTCCGCATATAACGGTGAAGGAAAACTCTTTGAAGGCGGAAATGCGGTCTATACAGGTTCTTTCAGGAACGGCAGGAGAGAGGGCTTCGGTGCTGAGTACAGCAATAATGAGCTGAAATACAAGGGTATATGGAAAAATGACGTGTATAACGGCTGCGGTATACTGTATAAGAATAATGAGGCTGAATTCGTGGGAATGTTCTCTGAAGGACAGATGCACGGCAGGATAAATGAGGTAAACGGAAGGAATATTATAAGAAAGTCCGTATATACAAAGGGGGAGCTTACATATACCTGTGAGTACTCAAATGACGGATCTCTTTCTTATTACGGTAATATCAGCGGAAATATGAGAAACGGAATGGGCTGCAGCTTTATTGCTAATGCCGAAAAGCAGTTTGAGGGCATTTTCAAGAATAATCAGCCTGACAAGGCGATGAGGGTGCTTCTTAAAGACCTGCAGGAGCTTCCCGTATGTACAGAGCTTGAGAATACAGAGTATGAGCTTTACAGGATAACACCCGAATTCATTATAGAAAAGAATATTACTATAGGAGAGGTAAGTGCGATCTATTCAGGACGTCTTAAGAACGGTCTGCCAAACGGCAGCGGTACTATTCTTTATTCCGACCATAGATACACGGGTTATTTTATTGACGGAAAGCCTGAGGGAGAGGGAATAGTGTATATGAGAGACGGAGAGGAATGCAAAGGGCTTTTCTCTTCAAAGCCGTTTTCCGATTGTAAGACGATGATACTCTCAGACATTACTTATTTCTATAAAGAGCTGTAATATTATTTTATAAAAAGAGATAAAACTGTTTTAATATCGCCGCAGGCACATAGAAAAACTGCATGAGAGGATATGCGGCAGCATATCCATAGCCTGCACAGCAGTTATATCATTAAAAGGTATCTGCTTTTTTAATGATAATTGTATAAGGAGGATATAATGAAAACCTTATTTGTTACTGACCTTGACGGAACACTCCTTGACAAAAGCGCACAGCTCACCACAAAATCAGCGGAGCTGATAGGTGAGCTGATAAGTGAAGGAACGCTGTTTACCGTAGCAACGGCAAGGAGTCAGTCTGCTGTTAAATATCTTGACAAGCTCAATGTAAGAATACCGAGCATTCATCTCAACGGTGTACTTATGTATGACCATACACACAGAAGCTATATCGACTGTGTGCCTATGGAAACGAATGCGGCTCTTGAGATAATAAGGATCCTGAGATATTTCGACAGAATGTCATTTGTCTATAAGTTTGACAGTGACTGTGGTATAAATGTTGAATTTGAAAGGCTTTCTAACGAGGTCGAGAGGAATTTTTTTGAGGTGCGTAAGGATAACGACTACAAGAGCTTCCGTCAGACATCTGATATTACAGCTACCGATGAGGAAAGAGTTATTTACTTTACAATGGTAGATGAATACGAAAGACTTCTTCCTATTTATAATGAGATAAACAAATTATCTGCCGTAAAAGCCACACTTTACAGCGATAACTATACGGATATGTATTTTCTTGAGGTTTTCAGCAGCCGTGCGACAAAGGCTGCAGGGGTACTCAAGCTCAAGGAAATGCTCGGAGCCGACAGGGTAGTTACCTTCGGAGATAATATGAATGACCTTGAAATGCTGAGAGTTTCCGATTTTGGCATTGCCGTAGGAGATGCTGTCCCTGCT
Organism: uncultured Ruminococcus sp.; assembly: GCA_902767175.1. GTDB lineage: Bacteria > Bacillota > Clostridia > Oscillospirales > Acutalibacteraceae > UBA1213. Next base: position 186 of record CACXGH010000052.1, on the reverse strand, counting down.
GTAAAGGAACAGGCTGACCTGATCATAGGGAACAGTTATGAAGACGGTGTGGCTGATTATCTTTCCTCATTGAAGTGTCAATAATAACCGCAGTCGATTAGTTTATAACAAGCGTCGATGTCCCCCGAGTCTCGCCTGCCGGCTCGGTCGGTGCTTCTGCCTTCGGCAGAGGTGTCCACCGGACAC
>CACXGH010000051.1 GCA_902767175.1 uncultured Ruminococcus sp. | reverse complement strand
TACTTTGTGTATTCCGAGGATTGACAACGAAGTTATGCGGAATTTAACGCCAAAGCTTGTCGTCAGGTCTATTTGATATTAGTATTAGTTATACTTTCATATCACAACTCTCCTGAAAAAGATCCGCAGACTGACGATACACAGTCTGCGGATCTTTGCTTTGCGTTTTATCATATTGAAAAAAGTATTATGGCAATTATCAGCAGCAGAATACCCGCCGCAAGAGCCGACCACATTGCAATGCGGAAAATTTTCAGCTCACGGAGCTGCTTTTCCGCATACTTGGCGCCATAGCCGCTCCTTACAAGCTTCATTCCCGAAAGCTGCTTTTTCAGCTCCCCTGTAACTTCGTCTATCGAGGCTTCTTCATCTTCCGGTGCGCTCAGTGAATATATCCTGCACAGCTCGCGCATGAGCCTTTTGTCAAGCATCGTTTCTATTATCTCAGGCTCATCGGGAAATACTATAATGCACTGCTCTCCTGCTCTGATAAGATATGAAAGATTGTCATCGTCATCAAGCAGCTTTTCGCATTTAAGTGATGAAGCTTTAGACGACAGTATAAGCGACAAGATCGCATCTGTACTCTGTCTGCCGCCGTCAAGACCGCCTATTATCACAACTATATCCGCAGCAGTGAGTGAGTCCTTCAGTCTGTTTGCAAGCTCTGACGGACTTACCGCCGCCGAAGTAGCTCTTCTTGCAAGCTCTATAGGGGCAAACTTTTTTTCAAGCAGTCTTTCCGTCTCTGCCGTCTTTCCCGAATGATAGAATATTATTTCATAATCCATAGCTTTCTCCAACATGATTATTCTTAAAACTCTGACCTTTTACGAAGAATTGCCGAAACAGCTATTTTTTCAGCTTATCTATTCTTGCTATAGCATTATCCCTCATAACGGGTATCATATCAACGTCCTGACACTCGTTTATCTTAGTCTTATAGGTACTGATAAGCTCATTTACCTTTTTCTTGTTCTCCGCTGTGAAGGTCTTGCCATTAAGTGAATCCTCAATCGCCATTATTGCGGCTGCACGGGCTGTTTTCAGCTTTGTCTGTCTTTCCTTCTCCGCTTCCTCAGCCTGCTTCTTCTCCGGTGTGAAGGTCTTTATTATTGCAATACACTGGTTGCACAGGTCATTTACCCGTGCTATGTCACTTGCAATCGGAACATAGGGCAGATAAATATCTATTACCTCGTTTATATCATTTATCTGAGCAGGTGTGTAATCAGTTTCCTTATAGCTGTCACGGATTCTCTTCTCCGCCTTGTTCTTGTAATCCTGAAGCAGCTTTTTCAGATTTTCATCATCTTTGGCAGTCCACTTCTTTTTGCCGTCATACCAGCTTATCTTCTTTTTGTTCAGAGCATCCTGGAATGACGTTACCTCAGGTCTGCTGCCTCCCATGTAATAATACCATGAATCAGGATAAAGCGGATTTGCGCTGTCCTTTGCCGATGCAACATTTACCGAGCTTTTTTCTCCTTCTCTTACCTTTCTCGCAACAACCACAAGTCTGTAGTCACCAAAAGAAAGATAATCACAGGTAGAAAGTGTTATTATCTGGTCATTTTCATTTACCGTAACAGGACAATCTATAATAGAACGCATTCTGACCTGATATACATATTCAAGGAAATCATAATCGCTTCCGAATGATCCCCTGAGATATCTGAAAGAATCACTGTCACTGCTGCTGACGTCCATTCTCATTACAGATATGACCTTCCATTTATTCTTTTCATAAAGAGTATTGAATGTCAGTACAGGCGCACTCTTATAGAAACTCAGATCCTTATAATTCAGCAGTCCCGTAAACATACTGATATATCCGCCCGAATGACCGTGAAGGATCATATTTTTTCCGCCAAGCTCGCTGCGGTAATCCATAAAGATAGAACCGTTACGCTCATAGTTGCCGTAAAAATCCTTATAAAGATAATACGGGTCTTTCTGATATGCCATATCTATAATGTCATCTTCGGCCTTAAGAACGACATAGTCAATAGGCGTATTAGGCACATCTATCCAGCCCACTGTCTCCTTGTTTGAAGCAAGCAGGCTTGTAAAATCACTTAGTATCTCTCTTGAACTGTCTACTATCTGCGACCCTTCTTCCTTGCTGCTCTCTTTTTTGCTCGTTTCCTTCTGTTTTGAGCTTTCCTCCTTTGAGACCTTGGAAGACTGAGAAGACTCCTCCGCAGAGGTTTCCTCGCTTACCGTCTCAGAGGACGACTCATCATTATCTGAAGAATTGCAGGCTGCTGCACCGAATATGCAGACAGCAGCAAGCAGGAGTGCCGTTATACTGTGAATTTTTTTCATTGATGTTTCTCCGATATGCAGCATTGCGTGAGACAGAGCCTTTTATCCCGTCCCACGCATCAGCATTTAATTATTCTTCGTTTTCTTCAACGCTTGTTTCTTCTCCGGTCTGTTCTTCCTGTTCATCAGAGCTTTCAGGCTGCTCTTTGCTGCTCTGGTCGGAGCTTTCTACAGGCTCGTCCGAACTGTCTGCCGAGCTTTCTATCGGTTCCTCAGAACTTTCATAGGAGCTTTCCACAGGCTGCTCTGAGCTTTGCTCCTCGCTGCTCTCCTCGTCCTCGACAGAATCAATCAGATTTCTTGCAGTTGATACATAATCATCTATCTCACCATAGCTGTTTGCGTTGTTGATATTATTTGAATATGTCTGAATTATTCTGCGAATTACCTCCTGTGATTCTGATGAGTAATCATCAAGATCAACATAGTATGACAGAGAGCTTATAGTGTTCCTCTTATATTCGGCAAATCTTCTTGCCTCCTCATCGTCAGAGGATTCCTCTTCCGATGACTCATCTCTTCTTGAAGACTCCTGACTCTGCTCTCTGCTTGACGTACTTGACTCTTCAACCATCCTTATTTTGCTCAGAGCCGTTATACCGTCCTCCTTAAGCTTTTCTACAGCCGTAAGAGATGATGCGCTGTTGATTCTGTCGGTATAGTTCTCAAGTATCTGCTGCACCTGATTATACTGTGCAATACCGTACTCATTGCCCTCAACACTTCTTCTCATCTCAGATATTGCATTTTCCTTTGCATCTTCAAGAGCCTGACGGCTTGCCTGCCTTTCTGCTTCCTGAGACTGCTTCTTGCTGGTCTCGGCATCATCTGATACTTCCTTCTTCGTCTTTACATTCTGTATCTCGGCAACAGCCTGAGCATAGTAGTCATTGACCTCGGAAGCCTTTGTCGCATCGTTGATCTTCTCCATATATTTTCTTATGATAGACTCTATCTCCTGCTGCTGTTCCTTCTCATAGTTGGTCTTTACATAGCTGGATCTTATCATTTTCTCAGCCTTTACCTTACCCTCTACAAGCTGTTTTGCAAGTTCTTCGTCGTCCTTGGCAGACCATTTGCCCTTTCCGTCGTACCAGGTTATTTCTCCCTTGTTATAAGCGTCCTGGAAAGATGTGACGGTGGGTTTTGTTCCGCCCCAATACTGATAGCAGATATCAGGGTAAAGCGGAGAATCGGCAGTCTTTGCCTTTGAAAGGTCTACACTTGCGTCCTCGCCGTCTCTTACCTTTCTTGCAACAACGACACAGCGGAATTCTTCAAAGTCATATGCACAGGTCGAAAGGGTAACGAGTGTATCATTTTCGTTTACATCGACAGGACAGTCTATCATTGAGCGCAGACGCACTTCATATACATAGTTCAGGAAGTCGTAATCACTGCTGAAACTTCCTCTGAGATAGTTGAATACAGGTCCCTGCCAATTAAGAGTATTGGTCTTGAATACGGAAATGATCTTCCATTTGCTCTTTTCATAGAGCGTATTAAAGGTAATTACAGCGCTCTTCTTATAGGTATCGAGGTCGCCGAAATTAGTAAGTGTAGAGAACATTCTGCCGTCGTTCATGTGATGTCCGTGAATTATGATATTCTTGGAATCAAGCCGGCTTCTGTAATCGAGGAATACTGTACCGTACTTTGAACCGTTGCCGTAGAAATCCTTGAACAGATACTCGGGATCTTCTCCTTTTGCAACCAGCTCTGCATCATTTTTGCCTCGTACAACGACATAGTCGATAACCGTATTCGGAACTGATACCCAGCCTATAGTATCGGGGTTAGCGTCTAAAAGCTTGGAGAAGTCTGAAAGCACACCGTCAGAGCCGTCTGTATTCTTCTTTGTCTCAGAGCTTTCTCCTTCGCTTGTAGATACAAGAAGATCTCTGATAGATGATGTTGTATGGTCATTTACCGCAGGCTCTATGACAAGTATATTTATCAGCATATATGACGATACTATAAACGTACATATTGCCAGCAAAAGAATAACTTTTCTTACTACATCTATTGCTTTGTCTCCCTTGCACGGGAAAAACCGTTTCCAGAAGGAACGCTTTTTCTTAGGTGCTACTACCTTCCTGGCAGCTGTATATATTACAGCGTTGAATGTCGTCTGAAGCTCCTCGTGCTTCGGCAGAAGCACAATCAGCTTGTTATTGTACTCCGCTGTATATGCATAGAATTTCTTCTGCTCAACTACAACATTTCCTGCACTGATATCAATGATCTCATCAGCGCTGTCATCGCCCTTCTTTGACTTCTTACTTTTTTTCTTCTTTTTCTTCTTTTTGCCGTCCTGATCAGATTCAGAGTCATGATCTTCTTTATCAGGGTCTCTCCACGGGGATTCTATTCTCTTTACCTTGCTTATAATTCCCGCATTTTCAAAGAATTGCTCAGCCTCACGGGTACTGTCCTTTGAAAGTGCGTCAGCGATGAAGATGATTCCTATTCTTTCATCACCTGATTCACTCACCCTGAGTGCTTCATTAATGCTTTCTTCCGTCAGGTTTATCTCTGTCTTGTAGATGATATTGACATTTATTCCGTTAAGCTTTTTTATCGTTGCTTCAAAGCTCTTATCGGAGGTCTGTCCGAAAGCTTTTCCGTTTCTCGGAAAATATATTTCTGCATTCATGCGTTTCACTCCTATATATTATCACTGATATTACAGGATATCTCTTACCTTGACATTCATAACAGCTTCCTCTATCAGAGGAGCGCTGTCTATTTTATTCTGTTCCTCAATGACCTTTTCAAGAACAGGCTTTGTACGGGGGTGCCTGGGCGTAAATACCGTACAGCAATCCTCATACGGCTGTATGGATATATCAAAGGTATCTATCTTTCTCGATATCTCGATTATTTCTTCCTTGTCCATACCTATGAGCGGTCTGAACACCGGCATTCCGCATACAGCATCGGTACAGCCTATAGCGCCTACAGTCTGACTTGCTACCTGACCTAAGCTTTCACCCGTTATCAGTGCCTGAGCACCCTTATCGACAGCAAGCCTTTCGGCAATTTCCATCATAAAGCGTCTCATTATCAGGGTGAAATAATCCTCTTTGCATTTATCCCTTATTTCTGTCTGAATCTTTGTAAACGGTACGGTATACATTTTAAGTCTGCCGCTGTAGCGAGCAACCTTTTTCAGCAGTTCCACAACCTTTTCTTCGGCTCTTTCACTTGTGTACGGCGGACTTGCAAAATGCACAGCCATAAGCTCAAGCCCTCTTTTAGCCATCATATAAGCAGCTACGGGACTGTCAATACCTCCGGAGATAAGCACACACGCCTTGCCGCCCGTGCCGACAGGAATACCTCCTGCACCCCTTATAAGTCCTGCTCTTATATAAGCTCCGAAATCCCTTATTTCTACAGTTACGATAACATCAGGCTCATGAACATTCACCGTCAGGTCCGGGAATTTTTCCAGCAGATAACCGCCGACTTCATTGCATATCTCAGGTGAATTATACGGAAATTTCTTATCAGAGCGCTTTGCCTCAACCTTAAAGGTCTTTATTCCCTCAAGCGTATCGGCAAGATACTCTGCCGCTGCTGTTTTTATTTTTTCAAGGTCCTTCTCTGCTGTACAGGCTCTCGCAAATGCTGCCACGCCGAAAATGCGTGAAACACATTCAGCGGCTTCGTCCATATCCGCATCGTCATTCATCGGCTCAACATATACGGTAGACTGTGCTGCTCTGACTCTGAATTCTCCTATTTTTGCAAGTCTGCGTCTTACCGTTCTAAGCAGTGTATCTTCAAAATTCTTTCTGTTGAGTCCCTTGAGGACTATTTCCCCAAGCTTTAAAAGTATTATTTCCTTCATTTCTGTCTCCTTTGCTTTAATACATCATAGTAGAAGTTTAGCACTTTTATTTACTTCTTGCAAGTGTATTATCTGCATAAATTACCTCTTTTATCAATTCATCGACATCTTCTGCGGTATTATATCTTGAAAAGCTTACTCTTACGGCTGAGTCCGTAAGCTCAGAGGAAAGTCCCATTGCTTCAAGCACATGGCTTTTTTTGCCCTTGGCACAGGCAGAACCGCTTGAAACATATATTCCCTTTGACGCAAGGTAATGCAGCATCGTCTCCGAGCGTATGCCCCTGACGGAAAAGTTTATAATATAAGGCAGACAATCCTCGTCAGAATTTATATGCACATTCTCTATCTGCATAAGCTTTTCACGGCAGCGGTCATTAAGCTGCTTCATAAAGCTCATTTCCTCTTTCATATCCGGAAGCGCCTTTATCGCTTCTCCCATGGCACATATCAGCGGAACAGCTTCCGTTCCGGGACGGAGCTTTTTCTCCTGCTCACCTCCGAAATGCAGCGGTGCTATCCTTACACCCTTTTTTATATAAAGTATACCTGCACCCTTTGGTCCGTGTATCTTATGCGAGCTTGCACTCAGCAGGTCTATGCCTGTTTTCTTAGGTTTAATCGGCAGCTTGCCGAATGCCTGAACGGCATCTGCATGAAAAAGAGCAGGTGCACCCGAACGGTCTATTATCCTGCGTACGGTCTCTATCGGCTGTACTGCGCCCGTCTCGTTATTTACAACCATAATGCTTACAAGTATCGTATCCTTGTCAACAGCCTTTGCAAGCGCTTCGCTGCTTATCCGCCCTTTGCTGTCAGGCATAAGATAAACCGCTTCAAAACCTTTTTTCTCAAGTGCCTGAACGGCTTCAAGCACAGAAGAATGTTCAAACGCCGTTGTCACTATCTTTTTTCCTCTTCTTGAAAGGGCATTTGCCGCTCCGAATACAGCGGTATTGTTGCTCTCCGTACCGCCCGATGTAAAATATATTTCGCTGCTCTCCGCCGAAAGCACTGACGCTGCAGCTTCTCTTGCAGCTTCAAGCTCCTGCTGTGCCTCAAAGCCCTTTGAATGCAGAGATGAGGGATTGCCGTATTTTTTTGTCATTATTTCAAGAGCTTTTTCGGCAGCCTGCTGACAAACCATAGTTGTAGCGCTGTTGTCAAGATAAATTTCCTTCAAAGTAATCACCTGAGCTTTATTTCCGTGACATGGAATATTTCTCTCACTCACGGAGAAAATATACAAAGATAAAAGTCTTTCAGTATAGCGCCGGCATTTATTGCAGCCGTGCCGTTTTCAATAAGACTTTTTCAAATACTGAGCCATTATCGGGGGATAATATGAATATCACACAAAAGAAATATCAGAAAATGGTGGATAAAGCCTCTCCCTCAAGCACGAGTTTAAAGAACTGTCTTAATGCCTTCTGGGTAGGCGGTCTTATCTGTACCATCGGTCAGGGACTGACTGACCTTTATCAGTATCAGCTCGGCATGGAGCTGAAAGATGCCCGATGCTTTACGAGCATTACGCTTGTTCTTATTTCAGCCGTTCTGACATCTCTGAGCCTGTATGACAATATAGCAAAATTTGCAGGCGCAGGAACTCTTGTGCCTATAACGGGCTTTGCAAATTCCGTTGTAGCGCCTGCGATAGAATTCAAAAGCGAGGGCTTCGTAACAGGACTCGGAGCAAAAATGTTTATAATTGCAGGTCCCGTTATCGTTTACGGAACTGTAAGCTCCATGATATACGGTCTTATTCTTTGTACCGTAAGGACATTTTTATGAACACACCGCCGCAGGTAAAAAGCGGCGGTATTTTTTATCTGAATTTTCCGTAATATTATTATTGTAAATAACCAGGACTTTCTTGTAAAATGAAAAAGAATATGTTATTATAAGCTTAATATTATACTAAAGGGGAAATTTGAATGTATGATAAAATTCTGACTTCCTTGTCCTACGGAATGTGTGCCGTAGGTGTAAAAGGAGCAACAGCCCCGAATGCCTGTATCGTAAATACAGTGATACAGATTTCGTCCTATCCTATGACAGTAGCCGTCAGCATCAACCACAGCAATTACACAAACGAATGTATCAAGCGAAGCGGTGAGTTCACCGTCAGCGTCCTCTCCGAAAACACCTCCGGTGCTGTTATAGGCGCTCTCGGCTTCACCTCCGGAAGAGACGGAAACAAGCTTGATAACGTCAGGCATAAGATACTCCGTGAGGGTGCGCCTGTTATTCAGGAGGATATATGCTGCTGGTTTTTGTGCAGAGTGGTACATCATGTCGAAACCGTAACGCATACTATCTTTATAGCCGAGCCTGTTGCAGGCAGCGAGGTGATAAAGGGTACTCCGATGACATACGAATTCTATAAGAATGTCATAAAGGGAAAGTCTCCGAAATATGCGCCGACATACATTCCCGAAGAGGAGGAATATGCCGAAAAATTCGCCTGCACTATATGCAGCTACGAATACAGCAGCCTGCTCATTCCGTTTGAGGAGCTTCCGCCAAGCTGGGTATGCCCTATCTGCGGCGCTCCGAAGTCTGTATTCAGGAAAATAGAATAATTCCGCCTTTATAACAAGCGTCGATGTCCCCCGAGTCTCGCCTGCCGGCTCGGTCGGTGCTTCTGCCTTCGGCAGAGGTGTCCACCGGACAC
>CACXGH010000050.1 GCA_902767175.1 uncultured Ruminococcus sp. | reverse complement strand
GTGTCCGGTGGACACCTCTGCCGAAGGCAGAAGCACCGACCGAGCCGGCAGGCGAGACTCGGGGGACATCGACGCTTGTTATAACACATATCTCCCATAAGGAAACCTCTGAAAACCTCCTGATTTGCATAAGTTCCGCCGACCGATCAGCGCTGCCTTTGGCTCTGCCTGTTGGGGCGTCGCTTGTTTACGGCGGTTTTACTATCTCCTTTCCTTAGTTATCGGGTCTTGCAATACATACAGTATTACTGCAGTTTTCCTCCTCGTCCGCAAATAAGCATATACACAAACTCGCTCATGTTCCGGTTTTTACAGAACCCGGTAATTTCGTTATTTACGATAGAATTCTTTCTGCCGCTTTGATACCGTCAACTGCTGCCGATGTAATGCCGCCTGCATAGCCTGCCCCTTCACCGCAGGGATATAGTCCCTTTACGGCAGGCGACTGCATGGTTTCGTCACGCAGTATGCGGACAGGGGAGGAGCTGCGGCTCTCAACAGCCGTCAGGACCGCATCACCGTCAGCAAAGCCTTTCAGCCGCTTATCCATAAGGAGAATTCCCTCTCTTACCGAGTCTGTAATAAAAACGGGCAGACAATTATCAAGGTTTGTCAGTGTATATCCGGGCATATAGCTCGGTGTTACAGAGCCGACAGATGACGAGGGCTGCCTTTTCATGAAGTCGCAGACCCTTTGAACGGGCGCTTTGTAATTTCCTCCGCCGTGAATATATGCCTGCTCCTCAAGCTGACGCTGAAGTCTGACTCCCGCAAGAATATCACTGCTGCCGGTATCCTCCGGACTTATTCCGACAAGCAGTGCCGAATTTGCGTTTGTCTTGTCTCTTGCAAATTCGCTCATGCCGTTCGTGACAAGTCTTCCTTCTTCGCTTGCCGCAGCTACTACAGTTCCTCCCGGACACATACAGAATGTGTATACACCCCGTCCTCCTGCAAGATGAACTGCAAGCTTGTAGTCTGCCGCTCCGAGTCTCGGGTGCTTATATAGCTCTCCGTACTGAGCACGGCTTATATTTTCCTGAAGATGTTCTATTCTCACACCTGCCGCAAAGGGCTTCTGCTCCATAGGGATTCTTTTGCTTACAAGCATTTCAAAGGTATCTCTTGCGCTGTGGCCTATCGCAAGAATTATATTGTCTGTATCTATTTTGAAATTATTCCCGTTTTTGCTTATTTCTGCCGCTGTTACTCTGCCGTCATTTATTATAATATCGCTGAGCCTTGCTTCAAAAATATATTCCCCTCCGAGAGAAGTGATCGTCTTTCTTATGTTTTTTACGACAGTTTTCAGTATATCCGTTCCTATATGCGGCTTTGCAAGATACAGTATTTCTTCGGGCGCTCCGTGTGCGGCAAATTCGAGCAGTACCTTCCTTATTCTGCTGTCCTTGGTGCCTGTATTGAGCTTACCGTCAGAAAATGTTCCTGCGCCGCCCTCTCCGAATTGTATATTGGAGCTTGTATTGAGCTTTCCCGTGCTGCGGAATATCTCAACGTCATTGGTCCTTTTATCCACATCGCAGCCTCGCTCTATTACTATAGGTCTTTGTCCTGCCTTTGCGAGAATAAGCGCTGCGAACATACCGCACGGACCGCTGCCTATGATGACGGGTCTTTTTTCAAGGCTGCGGTGTTCTGGCAGCTCATACCTGTACTCGGTTATTAAAGCTGCGTTTCTGCACGAAGATACAGCTTTTTCCTCGCCTTCCGCAAGCTTTATGTCAATAGAGGCTAAGAAATGGAGCTGAGATCTCTTACGGGCGTCTATGCTCCTTCGGAAAAGTGAGACATACTTTATATTGCTGCATGAAGTCCTCAGCTTCTTTGCGGCTTCCTTTTTAATTGTGTTCTCGTCATAATCGAGGGGGAGAGTAATATCGTTAAGTCTTATCATTTTATCACCGCCGTATTGGTTATTGCAGCTTTCCTGCAAGCAGTCCGCTGCCTAAAGCAAAGTGAAGATTAAAGCCGCCGCAGTCGCCGTCAACATTCAGCAGCTCTCCGCATATATAAAGGTTTTTTATTCTTCCGGCTCTGAGTGTCTGCGGAATGACCTCATCAGAGCCGACACCGCCTGCACAGACCTGAGCGCTCTTTAATCCTCCCGTGTCTGTCGGTGTAAAGACAAAGCTTTTTACTGTGCCTGCAAGCTTTTTTATATCCTTATTATCAATATTCTGACACGGCTTTCCTGAAAGGCCGCACTGTTGCGCTAAAGTCTGAGAAAGCTGTCTGTTCAGAGCGCCGGACAGCAGCTCTGCGCTGTCATACTCACGAAGGAGCTTTTTTCTTTCATTCAGGTATTCGCATATTTCCGGGAATGAGTATTCTTTCATAAGGTCAGCCGATATGTACAGTTTGTTTCTTTTTATGCCGTCTGCAGTGCCAAGTGTAAGGAATTCGCTTACCTGTCTTGAAAGCTGAAATACGCATATTCCTGATATGCCGTTTTCGGTGAATTGTATTTCTCCTTCCTGTTCATTTATCTTTTTTCCGTCAGCAAAAAGAGAGACGCAGCCCTTTGCTCTTACACCCTTCAGCTTTTTTCTTTTTTCCTTTGTAATAACGGGGCATAACGCAGGGAACAGGGGAGTATGCTTTATTCCCAGCTGTCCGAGCAGAGAACAGCCGCTTTCGTCAGCACCGAGCTGAGGAGCGGCAGCCGAGCCTGATGCAAAAATAAGGTGCTCCGAGCGTATTTCGGAGCTTTCGGACTGTATGATGAATTTATGACCGTCTTTTTTAATTGATTTTATATGAAAGCCGCATTTTATCTCAGCGTTTTGTCTGAGACATTCGTTTTGCAGGGCGTCAAGCACTGTTGCGGCATGATTGCTGTAAGGGTAAATTCTCCCTTCGCTGTCGCTGCGGAGAAGAACTCCCGTTTTTCTCATAAACTCCCTCATAGCTGTTACGGGAAACTCTGACAGCACGGAGCTTATCAGCTTTACATCTCCGTGATAGTGCTGTGCGGATATATTTTCGTTTGATATGTTACACCTGCCGTTGCCGGTAGCCAAAAGCTTTCTGCCTGCTTTATTCTGTTTTTCGAGCAGAACTGTGCTGCCCTTTCCGAGTGTTTCACTGCAGCTTATTGCAGCGCCGAGACCTGATGCGCCTGCACCTACCACCGCTGCTTTTACTTCTGTTATTTCCATAAAAACCACCGTTCTGTTACTGTTATGACTATAATAGCATATTTTTCTTTATACATCAATAATTATGCCGGATCAATCCGCCGAAATCAATTTCAGCCGGGCAGTTTCTCCGGGGGAAACCCTTTGTTTAAAAACAAAGGGTTATCCCCCGAACCCCCTTCCTAAAAAAAACAGGATCTTTGTTGTTTATGGGCTTATTTGCAGTATATGCAGAAACAGCAGATACTCATACAATGCTGTACGGGTATCTGCTGTTCTGTTAATTTCAGATTATTTTGTAACAGTGAGAGTGAGTGTCTTGCCTGATGTCTTTCCGCTGCTGTCTTTGGCAATAACTTTTTAACTCGGAGCAAAGCCCGATGTAAGCTCGCTTAACATCGGCTGCGACGAGGCAACCTCACCGCAGGAGCTTTAGC
>CACXGH010000049.1 GCA_902767175.1 uncultured Ruminococcus sp. | reverse complement strand
GTGTCCGGTGGACACCTCTGCCGAAGGCAGAAGCACCGACCGAGCCGGCAGGCGAGACTCGGGGGACATCGACGCTTGTTATAACAGCGCCGCAGTGCATTAAATACCTGACAGCAGGTCGGAAAGCTCCTGCCCTGTAAGGTGGTTTTTCTTTATCAGAGTATCAACAAGCCTGTCCATATCAGACATGTGCTCCTTTATCTGAACTATGGCTTTCCCAAGTTCCGCACGGAGGATTTCATTTATCTCTCTATATATATTGCTGTTGTACTTCGGCTCATTTTCTCTGTAAGCCATTCCGCAGCTTTTGCTCATGCCGTAGCGGCAGACAATACTTTTAGCAAGCTTTGTTGCGTGTTCAAGGTCGGAAGCGGCACCCGTTGAGAGTCCTTCATCGTCACCGTAGTATACGATCTCGGCAGCCCTGCCGCCGAGAGATATTCTTATAAGCGACAGAAGTTCATTGCGTGTATAAAGCAGCTTTTCGGAGCTGTCACCGTGCTGCATATAGCCGCCGTGGTCGGAACGTGAGGTTATTGTGACATAGGAGGGTCTGTCTCCGCAGAGAAGGCTGATTATAGTATGACCTGCTTCGTGACGGGCTATCCTTTCAAGGATATCTTCGTCCCATTTCTTTTCTTCACCGCTCTTATAAAGCTCAAATGCTTCATTGAGAACAGCCTCATTTACCTTGAGCTTATTCTTTCTTACAGCTGTTCTCATCGAAAGCTCAAGTACCTGCTCAAGCTCCGCAAGACTCATGCCGACAGACCTTACGGCAAGGTTTTCTATCGCACTGCGAGATACCTTCAGGGCAGGGGCGGCTTTTATCTTCATATCAAGGAAAGCGAGCCTGTCGCTGCGTGTGGGGAGGTCAATATGTATCCTTCTGTCAAATCTTCTTGCAAGAGCAGGGTCTATCCTGTCGGTGCTGCCTTCGCCGACACGGAAATTTGTAGCTGCGAGCACGAATACAGGCTTTGCTGTATTGTGGTCGAAACCGTCCATTTCCGTGAGAAGTGCTGTCAGTATATCAGCGTGCTTATCGGCGTCTGCGTTGCCTGTACGCATACTGCCTATCGTGTCAATTTCGTCAATGAAGATTATTGCAGGTGCATATTTTCTTGCTGTAGAAAAAAGCTCGTGTATCATCTTTGCGCCTTCACCGACATATTTCTGTAAAAACAGGTTGCCTTCAACAGGCAGGAAGGCCGTATCAGCCTCGCCTGCCATAGCCTTTGCAAGCATTGTTTTTCCTGTGCCGGGGGCACCGTACAGGAGAACACCCTTCGGAGGATTAAGCCCTGCTCCGACAAACCTTCTCGGATTTTTAAGATAGTCTACAAAAAAGCTCAGCTCTTTTTTGGCATCATCTGCGCCGATAACATCATCAAAGGTGGTTTCGGGTCTTGATGCGGGAGAAAGCAGCTTGTCCATGTCTTCGGCATCTACTGCCATTGTTATTTTCAGATCAAACAGGCTTATTACGGCTCTGTCATTGTCGGGCATTATCTGTGCTGTATCATATGAGAGTACCTTGCCGGAGGAAGCAAGTCTGTTAATGCTTCTCTGTCCCTGTATATCACTGCAGAAGGACAGCAGCATCTCTGCAAATTCCTTTGTTTTGGTCTCTCTTGTTTCCTCATGGAACAGTGCATTGAGGTCAATTGCAGCCCTGACTCCGATGTTTGAATATGAGGAAATTTCCTCATCACTGTAAACTATATCCTTGCATTCTATTATGTATATAGGGATATCTCCGTACTTTTCCTGTGCGTATGAGAGAAAATCCCTTGTGAGAGAGTCAACGTGCTTTATGTTGAGAAGGTATTTATCGGCAGGCGGTGCTTTTCTTATCTGATTGAGGGGGTCTGCGAGGATCAGCATGATATCCTTTGCCGAGAGTACTTTCTCCGCAGCCTTGATATTGTCCACACAGTTCAGGTCAAAGTATTCCTCAAGTCCTTTGAGTGCATTTTTTGTTACGGAGTCGGCGTAGACAAGGACAGACGGTTTTTCCGGTATTTTGTAAAGCTCCGTTATCTGCTCGTTGTCGGAGGGGATATCTACCTTAATGTCGATTGTTTTCAGGTTTTCTATATACTTGTTGACTCTGCCCGATGTTATGATTTTCGTAAGCTCGAATATCTCATCGTTGAAAAAAGAGCTTGCGGCAGCCGTGACCGTTCGTGCGTCTGCTTTACCGCCCTCAGCGAAAAGCAGTGTGGAATAAAGTGCCTTATCTATGTTTATATCAATGTTGAAGGTGCTTTTATATTTTTCTGTCTGAGTTTCTATTTCCTGCCTGACTATCCTTCTCAGGTCGTAAGCAGTAAGGGGGTTGAACATTATTACATTTCCGGAAGCAAAGCGTGAGCATATTTCCGGGGGGAAGAAATGTGTACCCGTAGCTGTGTCTATATCATTTCTCAGTGCGTTCAGAATGACCTTTTTAGACAGATTTGAATAATCCTCTCTGTCATTGCCCTGATACAGATTTTTACCTGCGTTGGTAGTCATTATGATAATTGCATCGGAGAACGATATTTCCTCGTCATAGAAGGTGTCCCTGAGTCTGCCGGCGTCAAGCATCTGCAGGAAAAGTCTTATTATAACAGGGTGTGCCTTTTCTATTTCGTCAAACAGGATAACGCATCTCGGGTTTTTCTTGACAAAATCCGTTACAAAGCCGGGACCTGACTGTTTATAGACCTTATTTGAGCCGATAAAAGAAAGATTGGATTCGTCATCGGCAAATTCACTCATGTCAAATCGTGCGAACGGAAGTCCGAGGAGCCTTGCTGCATTCTGTGCAAGGAAGGTCTTTCCTACTCCGGGGGGTCCTGTAAAAAGAAATGTTGCGGCAGGCTTGTCCGTGTCGGTGTCGGTAAGCTCCTTCATGAAGGCATTGAAAAAGCCTGCGGAAAACACATTTATTGCATGGTTCTGACCTATTATTTTTTCTTTCAGACGGTCTCTCAGCTCCTGAGCTGTATAGGTAAGAGCTGCAATTCCTGATTTGGACTTTGTGAAAAGCTGCATAAGTTCCTGTATGCTCTTGTTTTTGAATTTATCTGTCGGGCTTTTTCCTCCTATGACAGAATTCAGTCCGAACTCAAGAGCTTCGTGTATCATATCGGACTGATTGCTCAGGACTACTTGCAGAAATTCATTTGTGGAAATAAAGCTGCTGTCATACAGCCTTACCATTCGCAGCAGTTCTTCCATTCGCAGTGTCTTATAAAGGATAGTTCTTGACGAACAGGCATCTTCCTTTATCAGCTCACACAGCTTATCGGCAGCAGCTTCGAGTACCATTGTATTTCCGTTGGCAGCTTTTATGAGAGGTCGGAATGCTTCCGACATCAATTCCGGAGTTCCCGGATGCTCAACACAGTGGCAGATTATTGCAGCAAGAACCTTCTCTGCTGTGAGCTTGCTTCCTCCGAGCATCATTATATGCTCGTACTGTCTGCATATAGCTTCGAGCTGTTTGCTGAATCTTAATTCTCTGTAGCCGTATATCATTCTTCTGACCTCTCTTTTCTGTTATTTTCCTGTGTTTGCTTTTCCGGCTTATTCGACCTTATAGTCTTTGGGCAGTTCTAAAAGCGAGTCGTCGGGAACGGCTGAAAGCCGTTCTATGGTCAGAAGTGACTCTGAGCCGTCTTTATCAATTATTACATATTTCAGTGTATTTCCGTCATAGAGGAGCTTTATCAAGGTGCTTCCTGATTTATATTCCTCAAAGTAATATACAAAGCCGTCGTAATCCTCATTGCCGCTGTTTACAAAGCTCAGTTCATTTGAACCGAATATTGCTGTTATTATCGTGACGGCTCTTGTGACCGTGTCGCTTTTATAGAACGGACTTACTTCACCGCTGCTCTCCTCTCCGAGTTTCTGCAGGAGTGAGGCGGTTTTTGTTTTGTCATCAAGGCTGTAAACGGCGGTGTCGTCTCTGAGAATGGTATTTGTTCTGCCGACAGCGGTCGTGCTGAGATAGAGCTTGCTGCCGTCCTTTGAAACGGTAGTGGAAAAATTAAAGGAAATACCCTGTGCTGCAGCGATGTTTCCATCTAATATGAGTGAAAGAGTGTCTCCGTTTATTATATCCACCACGTTTTTCTTTGTCTTGTCAGTGAGCTTGTTTATGTCAAGATATTTTCCTGCAAGAGTGTCCTTGTAGTCCTTTTCGTCAGAAAAAACAGGCTCTTCGGCAGAAGGCAGGGATTTTTCCGGACTTTCATATGTGTTGTTTTCTGATGAGACATAGCTTTCGGTTGTTGAAATACTGCTGTCTGAAGATGCTGCTGACGAGCTGCTCTGCGCTGAGTTTTCGTTTTTGCATGAGCAGAGCGATAAAACAATGAGTGAAGCTGCTAAAACAGTAAGTAATCTTTTCATGTTTGCTTTCTCCTTTTCCTTGATTCCCTGGATTATGCATGGGTATATATTATATCACAGAAAACGACATGAAACAACAGTATATGCAGTTTTTCTGATGCAAGAGAGCTTTTTGGGACATGATATAACAGAAAAAAACGCAGGAAACCGTACTGTTGTGCCGTTTACCCGTTGACACGGGGAAAAATTTGATTATAATATAGTTATATAAGGAACATACAGATAAATATATGCTGCTGTGATGAGAAAAAGAATAATACCGCCGTCAAAGAGAGAAAACCGGCTGATGAAAGGTTTTTACGGCAGGCTGTTCGGGCTGCCTCGGAGCATTTGCGGAAAACCGCAACGCATGAGCTGCGTTATGGCTGTTGAGCGGCAGTGCTGCATTTCAGCGCTGCAATTTGGGTGGTAACACGGATCTTTTCGTCCCATACAGACGAAAGGGTCTTTATTTTTTATCGGCAGGATATGAAAAAAGAAGGGTGAGAAAAATGAAGTGGACAGGATTAAATGAATTAAGGGAAAAGTATTTGTCGTTCTTTGAGTCAAAGGGTCATCTCAGACTTCCGAGCTTTCCGCTCATTCCCAATAACGACAACAGCCTGCTTCTTATCAACTCGGGCATGGCTCCGATGAAGAAGTATTTTACAGGAGAGGTGACACCTCCAAGAACGAGAGTTACGACCTGCCAGAAGTGTATCCGTACTCCCGATATTGAGCGTGTAGGAATTACTGCACGTCACGGTACTTTCTTTGAAATGCTGGGTAACTTCTCCTTCGGAGATTATTTCAAGCATGAGGCTACGGCATGGTCATGGGAATTCTTTACCAAGGTTCTGGAAATGCCTGCCGAGAAGATATATATTTCAATATATGAGAATGACGATGAAGTATATGATATATGGACTAAGGAGGTAGGCGTTGATCCTTCGCATATTGTAAGACTTGGCAAGGAGGACAACTTCTGGGAGCATGGAGAAGGCCCGTGCGGACCCTGCACCGAGCTGTATTTCGACAGAGGAGAGAAGTACGGCTGCGGAAAGCCGACCTGCGGTGTGGGCTGTGACTGTGACAGATATGTCGAGGTATGGAACAATGTATTCTCACAGTTTGTAAATGACGGCAAGGGCAACTATACCCCTATAGATCACCCGAATATTGATACGGGTATGGGACTTGAGCGGCTTGCCTGCGTAATGCAGGGGGTTGACAACCTTTTCCTTGTTGATACGGTACAGAATATCATGAAGAAAATATCAGAGCTTGTCGGTGTAAGCTACGGCGAAAGCGACAAGACCGACATCTCACTGCGTGTTATTACAGACCATATCAGAAGCACCACCTTCATGATAGGTGACGGCGTTATGCCTTCAAACGAAGGCAGAGGATATGTTCTGAGGAGACTTCTCCGCAGAGCTGCCCGTCACGGAAGACTCCTGGGCATAAAGGACAGTTTCCTTTATAAAGTGGTTGACACGGTTATTCAGGAGAATACATCATATCCCGAGCTTTCAGAAAAGCGTGACCTTATTGTAAAGGTCATCAGAACAGAGGAGGAGAGCTTCGGAAGAACTCTCGATCAGGGCTTTGCTCTGCTTGATGATATCATCAAAAAGTCGGAGACAAACAGAATTTCCGGTGAAGATGCATTCAGACTGAACGATACCTTCGGATTTCCGATAGACCTTATTAATGAGGCCGCAGGGGAAAAGGGTATGATAGTTGATATCGAGGGCTATAATAAGCTTCTTACCGAGCAGAAGGTAAGGGCAAAGAATGCAAGAAAGAACGCAGGTGCTGATGCGTGGCTTAGTGACAGTGTTGATATGAGCGGAATTGAAAAAACCGTATTCACAGGTTATACAGAGCTTAGCGAAGATGCTGTTATTTCTGCAATAGTTGCAGACGGAGAGAGAGTTGAATTCGGCGGCACAGGCGATGATGTAATGCTCGTTCTCAATAAGACACCCTTCTATGCAGAGAGCGGCGGACAGGTAGGCGATACAGGCTTCATAACGGCTGACGGAGTAAAGATAGAGGTGCTTGATACTGTTAAGGATAACAACGGTATATATATGCACCTTTGCAGAATAGAAGAAGGTACTGTTGAGGTAGGACAGACTGTAAGGGCAGAGGTAAATAAAGAACGCAGATTTGCAATAATGCGCAATCATACAGCGGCTCATCTGCTGCAGGCTGCACTGAGAAAGGTACTCGGCACTCATGTTGAGCAGGCAGGACAGCTTGTTGACGGTGAAAAGCTCCGTTTTGACTTTACTCATTTCTCCGCACTGACACAGGAGGAGCTTGAAAAAATCGAGGAACTTGTAAACGAGCAGATATTCAGCGGTATTGATGTAGTTACCAGGGAAATGAAGATAGAAGAGGCTAAAAAGCTCGGAGCAATGGCTCTCTTCGGGGAAAAGTACGGCGATATAGTAAGAGTCGTTATGATAGATGAATTCTCAAAGGAATTCTGCGGCGGTACTCATATCGACAATACATCAAAGCTTGGACTGTTCAGAATACGCAGCGAAGGTTCTGTAGCTTCGGGTGTGAGAAGAATTGAAGCAGTAACGGGCAGGAATGTGCTCAGAATGCTTGATGAGCAAAAGGCAGTTATGACAGACTGTATGAAGGCTCTGAAGGTCACAAATGCCGCAAACCTTACATCAGCTTGTGAAAATACTGTAAGCGAGCTTAAGGAGAAGGAAAAGGAAATTGAGCGCCTTACTGCAAAACTCTCCGCAATGGCTCTTGATAGCCTGTTTGCATTATCCAAAGAGGAAAACGGCATAAGGATCCTCAAGGGACGCTTTGACAAGACAAACGCCGCAATGCTCAAGACAATGTGCGACCGTGTACTTGATACAGCACCCGAGAGTGCAGGTGTTCTGTTTGCCGTTGACGGTGACAAGGCTAATCTTGCTGTTGTAGTTGGCAGGGAGGCTCAGGCAAAGGGGCTTCATGCAGGCAAGCTCATAAAGGAGATCGCCGCTGTTGTAAACGGCAAGGGCGGCGGAAAGCCCGAAAGAGCTATGGCAGGTGTCGGGGATATCTCGAAGATAGATGAGGCTCTTGTCAAGGCTGACGAAATCATCAAGGCATTTATAACAAGCGTCGATGTCCCCCGCCTCTAAAGGCGGCGGGTGCCATACGTCCGTCGGTGGCGGGTTAAAATCCCCCACCGACG
>CACXGH010000048.1 GCA_902767175.1 uncultured Ruminococcus sp. | reverse complement strand
GTGTCCGGTGGACACCTCTGCCGAAGGCAGAAGCACCGACCGAGCCGGCAGGCGAGACTCGGGGGACATCGACGCTTGTTATAACTGATTCTGAGGTTCTGTGTAAGGAAGGATCGAAATTTCGAGGTTGCCGTTTTTAGTTCTCAGCTCATCAATGAATTCCTTTTCCTCTTTCGGGTCCTTCATAACTATCTTGAAGGAAAGTCTGAACATTGAGCCCATGCCTGTTGTCTTTACTCCTGCATTCTCATAGCTCTTGAGGAAATGTCTGAATGTATCGTCAAACGCTTCCGAATATTCAAGTGACTCGGGAATGGTTATGCGGAGCAGCTTATCCTCAGCCATTCTTTTATGCTCGAATACGGGCAGCAATGAAAGGACAAGATATATAAGAGCCATTCCTATAAGTATTATTACGCCATATGCAATATATCCCATACCGAAGGCAATGCCTGAGCCCATTGCAATGAGCAGCGAGCTTATTTCGTCTGCACTGCCGGGTGCGCTTCTGAATCTTATAAGGCTGAATGCTCCGCCTACTGCAACGCCTGCGCCTATGTTGCCGCTTACAAACGTAATGACTGCGGAAACAATAAACGGAACAACTGCGGTAACTATGAAAAATCTCTTTTTCGCTCTTATGCGGAACGACATGATGAATGCGAAAATAAAGCCGGAAATAATTGATGCTGCCGCCATTATGAAAAATTGTGACGCCGAAACGGTGCCTGTATTATAAATAGTATCAAACATGATCAGATCGTCCTTTCTTTTTGTGCCTTGATAAGCTGCTGTCTGTATGCTTCTCCGTATTTTGAAAAGCTGCCCTTGAATATCCTGCCCTTAGTCAGTATCTCGGAGAGCCATAAGGGAACGGCCTGCTGAACTTTGACCTCTAATATGGTATAGCCCTCCTTAAGCAGCGATGTTCCTTCCATTGATGTTGTCAGGTCGAGCTGCTCATAACGGTATCTCGGGTTATGGTCTATAGTAAGTCTCAGATCTCCGTCGGGCTGGTAGTATGCTATCCTGTCATATATTATCAGACAGGCAGGTACGAGTGTCTTATAGTAATCACGGAAGGTCGTGATCTCTTTATTTATCTGACCGCCTGCGCAAATATCGCCCTCACCGTAAAAGAATTTATTTACAAGCGGTATCGTGGACTGTACCCTTCGTTTATAGACTATTCCGTATGCCTTGCGTTTAAGCTCAAGAAAAACAGGTGAGCTTTCCGTCGCAAGCCCGTAGGAACGGAGCCTTATTTTTTCCTTGAACGGAGGTTTTTCTATAGACGTTCTGATGAGTCTGTAGTTCGGTGTATCATAGTAAAGAGACGCTATCGAACAAAGACCGAATTTATCCTCTTTCATGTGTCCTTCTATGCTTTTTTTGAAATACTCCGTCTGTTCGGGACTCATAATGTATTTCATTTCGTATCGTTTCATTACAACGATAGGGTTGCTTACTGCGGCCATGAGATCACCTCCCTTTTTTACAGATCTGATACGATAGTAATAATTCCGTTCTTTACCGATGCCGATACTCTGCCGTCGCCTGACTTTATTACTTCTTTCACATATGAAAGTCCAAGTCCTGCGCCGTGCTCACTGCCTGCATTGTCGAGCGTTGTAAAACGGTCGAAAATCTGGTCACAGCTTCCGTCAGGAAGTCTTGTATCATTTGATGCTGTGAGCTTTATCCTGTCTTTATGCTTTTTTAGTGTAAAGCGTACCTTTGAAACGGAGAATTTAAGTGCATTTGCAATAAGCTCGTTTATGACCTTCTGCATTGCAACATCGCTTATCATGACGCATATATCAGGCTCTATATCATAGCTGAGAGATATGTTCTTCTTACCGAATTCCTCTCTGTGATTTTCGAGTATTGCCGTCATAAGGTCTGAAAGCTCTGTCTTTGTTTTGCTGCTGCCCTCTTCAAATACACTCAGCGCTCCAAGTTCTTTGACAAGTGAAGTCATTCTTTTGACTTGCTTATCTATCGAGCTTGTTCTTTCGTTTTTGCCTATACTGCGCTCAAGTGTCTCTGTATCTGCGTTTATAATCGTCAGAGGGAGCTTGAATTCGTTTTCAAGTCTTGCTATGAACTGCTTTTGCTTTCTGTCTGCTTCTTCAACAGGACGGAAAAGCTTTTTGCCGATAAAAAGAAGTACTAAAAGGCTTATTACTATCATCACAGCTCCGCCTGCGATAGAAATTATAAGCAGTCTGTATGACGGATAAAGCTCTCTGCTCTGGTCGATAACGGTAACATAGGTCTTATCATCGTCATTATACACTCTGTAGCGGTATGTCATGTTTGTCCAGCCTGTTTCGCTGCCGTACTGAAGGCTTTCTGCCCACTGACGGGCTTCGTCCTCTGTTACTGCCGATATTCTGTATTCTATCAGGCTGACATTCCCTTTTTTGTCAATTGCCGCTGTAAAGTATCTCAGCGATGACTTCATTTCCTCTGAATCAGGTCCCATTCTGACAGTACCGTCATTCAGACGGAAAGGCTTTATGCTCCTGCGGGTACTGCCTGAATTGTCGGTACCGCTCTGAGGTGCCCCTGTAGAGGTATTCGGTAGCGGTGAGCTTTCGTCCTGAGGCGGCTGCATATCCCTTGGAGCGTTGGCATCTTCAAATGAGCCGTGCTTCATTGCCAGATGCTCTGTAACCCTGTCGGCGTCTTCTGCAGCCATTGTAAAGCTGAGAACATTTATAACGGTAAGCAGCACCGTCAGCAGAAGAATTATCGCCAGCTCCGAAAACAAAATAAATTTTTTTCTTGCTTTATTCATATTATATTCTCACCAACCTGTAACCCTCATTTATCAGATATCTGATACGGGTCTTTTTTCCGAGCTGCCCGAGCTTTGCGTTAAGAGATGAAATATACACGCCCGAGCGTTTATTGTTAATAGGTTCATTTTTCAGCAGTGCGGAGAATACGTCTATTTCTCCTGCTGTTACGGGAAGCTCACCGCACAGCCTGAAATCCGACGGAACTATAACTGCGTCCTCAAACACAAGCTTTCCGCTGCTGTTTTTCTTATCATTTACGCTGTCAATAAGCTTTATCAGCTCTTCGGGCAAAAACGGAAGCGGCAGATATGCATTTGCAAGTATTTCACCCTGCAGCTTATCGGCGCTCAGCCGTTTTGATGTCAGAACTATAACAGGGACTGAGTCTTTCCGCAAGGTCTCTATCAGCTCTCTGTGCGGTATTCTCGGCAATGATTCATCAACTATAGCTGTATCAAAGCTTTCCGCTGCAATTCTTGTCAGCACCTGTGTGCCGTCATATACCGTGGTGACATCATGTCCGTCAAGACTTAGCAGAGCCGTGAATGCGCCGGGAAAATCCCTGTCCTGTTCGGCTATAAGAAGCTTCATGTATATCGCCCCCTTTTCTTTCCGGTTTTTTTAGCAGCATCTGGTATGTATAAATAGTAAACAATTGATTTAGAGCCGTTATTAATATCAGGTAAATAAATAATGAATATTTAATTGAATTTATTCAAGCTTTATTAATATTTTACCTGTAATTTCCTGCTTTTGATTGTAATAAAGCCGAAAAAACTGAAAATAATAATAACACAGTCAGAAAAAGCGGACTTAAGTGTACCTGCTTCCGAGGGGAGCATAAAGGCACACTATGCTCCCTTTAAAGACTGTAAATCATATAAAAAGGAGAGTAACTATGTCAAGCAATAATTCTTCAAATTCAATCAATATCCCTGAAGCCAGAGAGGCTATGGATAAATTCAAGATGGAGTGTGCCAATGAAGTAGGCGTAAACCTCAAGCAGGGTTACAACGGCGACCTCACTTCCCGTCAGGCCGGTTCTGTAGGCGGTCAGATGGTTAAAAAGATGATCGAGGCTTACGAGAGAAGTATGTGATCTCTGAGCAGAGTCTTTTTATGATAATGAGCTGTTCCGCTGATACTGTTTCTGAATAATAATGCACAAGCCATAGAAGACATCAGCTTATAACAAGCGTCGATGTCCCCCGCCTCTAAAGGCGGCGGGTGCCATACGTCCGTCGGTGGCGGGTTAAAATCCCCCACCGACG
>CACXGH010000047.1 GCA_902767175.1 uncultured Ruminococcus sp. | reverse complement strand
TGCGAGCTTCAGAAGCTTGCTCTTGAGCTTGGTGTAGATGAGGATAAGTTCTCCGGCGAAGAGCCGAGATTTGAGATAGACGATCTTTCACCCTATATCGTTCGTGACAACAATAAGTGCATTAACTGTATGCGCTGCGTTGCTGCCTGTAAGAACGTTCAGTCAATTTCCGTTATCGACGCTATCCAGAGAGGCTTCAACGCTCATGTCGGCAGTGCTTTTGACAAGAGCCTTGACAACGCTCCCTGCGTTGGCTGCGGTCAGTGCGTAGTAAGCTGTCCTGTAGGTGCTCTTACAGAAAAGAGCCAGGAGGACAAGGTCTGGGAAGCTATCGCAGACCCGACAAAGAAGGTACTCTTCTTTACAGCTCCTTCTATCAAGGCTACACTTGGTGAGAGCTTTGATATGCCCATAGGCACAAATGTTGAGGGCAAAATGGCTACAGCTATAAAGAGACTCGGCGAGAATGTAAAGGCATTCAATATGGACTTTACTGCCGACCTTACAATTATTGAAGAGGCTAATGAGCTTGTTCAGAGAATTAAGAACGGCGGCACACTCCCGATGTTTACATCATGCTGCCCCGGCTGGGTTAAGTTTGTTGAGCATTACTATCCTGAGTTCCTGCCTAATCTCTCAACCTGTAAGTCGCCTCAGGCAATGTTTGGTGCTGTTCTCAAGGGCTATTATGCTCAGAAGAACAATATCGATCCTAAGGATATCTTCGTTGTCAGCGTTATTCCTTGTACTGCTAAGAAGTTTGAGGCTACAAGACCTCAGCTCCGTTCAGACGAGAACTATGACGATGTTGATGTAGCACTTACAACAAGAGAGCTTGCAAGAATGATCAAGCGTGCAGGTCTTGATTTCGCTAATCTCCCGGAGGAAGATTTTGATGCTCCCTTCAATAAGGCAACAGGCGGCGGCGCTATCTTCGGCGCAACAGGCGGTGTACTTGAGGCTGCTCTCAGAACTGCTGCAAGAATTCTTGACGGTGACTTCAAGAAGATTGACTTTGAAGAGGTTCGCGGCCCTGAGGCTGTTCGTGAGGTAACTTATGAAGTAGCAGGTGTTAAGGTAAATGTTGCTGTTACTTCCGGTCTCGGCAATGCGAGAAAGCTTCTTGAGAAGATCAAGAAGGGCGAAGCAAATTATCAGATGGTAGAGATAATGGCATGTCCCGGCGGCTGCATCAACGGCGGCGGTCAGCCTACAAGAACTGACAGTGTGAGCAACTATGTTGATTACAAGGCTCTCCGTTCAAAGGCTCTCTATGATTATGATAAGAACTGCGAGTTCAGAGTATGTGATGACAGCCCTGTTATCAAAATGGTATACGATGAGTTCTTCGGTGCTCCCGGTCAGGAGAAGTCTCATCATTATCTGCATACATCTTATGTCGCAAGAGATAAGTATTATAAATAATTCAGTTATACACTGAAAAAAATGTCGGAGTCTCCGAAAGGAGTCTCCGATTTTTTTACGCTCTTTCATACCGGCGGCGCAGTTTTAAAAGGGCTTTCTTTTCTATTCTTGAAACATACGACCTTGATATTTTCAGCAGAGCAGCCACATCACGCTGCGTAAGCGGTTTGCTGCCGTTAAGACCGTATCTGAGTCTGATTATCATAGCCTCACGGGGAGTAAGACATTCTTTTATGAAAACGGGCAGCTTTTCAGCCTTGATTTTTGTATCAAGCTCGTCTGCTATACTGTCCTCTGCCGCTAAAACATCACTCAGCGTAAGTGCGTTTCCGTCTGAGTCATGGTCTA
Source organism: uncultured Ruminococcus sp. (assembly GCA_902767175.1). Lineage (GTDB taxonomy): Bacteria > Bacillota > Clostridia > Oscillospirales > Acutalibacteraceae > UBA1213. Next base: position 6,759 of record CACXGH010000047.1, on the reverse strand, counting down.
TTTCCTCGTTCATGGATATATCAAGCGAGTTTTTCTTTGTGCTTCTGAAATACATCAGTATTTCATTTTCGATACACCTTGAAGCATAACTCGACAGCTTTATGTTCTTCTCGTGATTATAGGTATTGATAGACTTTATCAGGCCGATAGTGCCGATAGAAACAAGATCATCGGGGTCTGCTCCTGTTCCGTAATATTTCTTGACAATATGTGCTACAAGTCTCAGATTATGTTCTACCAATTTATTTCTTGCTCCGATATCTCCCTTTGCCGACTTAAGTAAAAGCTCTGTTTCTTCATTCTGAGAAAGCGGTTTTGGAAATGCTCCGGCACCCGTTACATGAAGAATGAATATCATTGATATTTTTGCAAGTAAAGCAGATATTATCTCAAACATCTTATCACCTCATCTAATACTATTCGATAAGGCTCTTTTTTATTCGACACTATATGCCGATAATAGTATTATTCCAAATTGTTATGTTTATTTATACGATACAAATTGAATGGACAGCTATGAGCAAATTATTCAAAAAATATTGACTTACATTTGTGTTTATAGTACAATAAATAGAATCTACAAGATGTTTGTATACGCAGACAGTTAATTATTAAATTAAGGAGTGATTTTAATGAAGAAAGCACTTAGCATTTTTTCTTCCGCAGTTATATTGGCTTCATGCTTATCATTGTCTGTTTCAGCAGCACCTGAACAGAATCAGGAAGTGAAGCTTCCCTTTGATCTTACAGCGCCTGAAAATGTTGTAGTTACAAAGCTTGCGGAAGGCGACAGTCCCAATACTTTAGTTGTTGCTTATAGTCAGAACACAAGTATGAGCAAGTTTACTTCTGACAACAACACTAATCATGAACAATGGGAAAGAACTATACATGAATTAGGGTATGATGATCTGTGGATAAATACACAGATAGACTGGTCTATCGACAGCGAGAATGATTGGCATTATAACAAGTATTGGGATACTGAGGGATATGACGAAAACTATAATCTTCAGCTTGGTGATTGGGCATATATCAGCCAGTAATACGGTGAAGAAACTACTATGACAGAATGGATATTCCGTTTTGGCGGTGATATTGAGAATCCTGACTATACGGATTGGAATGGCATACATAATGATGATGCAGATATTGACGGCTGGAAAGATGTTCTGAAGGAGGATCAATATGATGTTATTGAAGAACCTGACGGAACAAAAACAGCTAAGATCGACCTTAGCAAGCACACTGTATATACAAGAGTACGCTGGCTGGTTACCTGCCGCCCCATCGATGGCAGCGGAGATAAGAAGGTTGCCTCCGAATGGTCAAAAACCGCAGCAATAGGTAAGGATGCGCAGGAAACCTTTGAGCCTCTCAAGGCAGAGGATCTTAAAGCACCTGTTGTAAAAGACCTTAAAATAACAGACGAGGAATTCAACACCTTCCCTGTTATTTCATTTATACTTGAAGTACCCGATGAACTCACCGCTGCCCTTACAAAAATCAAAGCTCTCACAGGTCAGGGAGCAGGCAATATCTGGATCCAGACAGAAGCAAGAGTACAGGGCAAAGATGAATGGGTAACACTGCAGGGGGATTGGGAGATAAAAGCAGGCGAAAATCGTATGGCTCTGCAAGCCCTTGCTGAACACGAAGGAGAAATAACAAAGGAGACACCCATAGAGATACGATGCTGTTATATTTGTGATCAGAACGGATATGAGGAAATAAGATCTGATTATTCCGAGATACTTACATTCGGCTCACCTGATATGAAGGTAGAGTCTCAGACACCTCCTCCGGAAAGCTCGGCTGCGGAAGAAAGTCAGGTATCAAAAACCGAAAACTCACAGACATCTCAGACAAATGAAACAAAGAACAGCGGCTTCCCCGTTTGGATAATTATACTTATTATTGCAATTGTTCTTATCATCGTAATAATTATAATCATTCTTATAGTAATGAAGAATAAAAAGAAGAATAACTGATAATGAAACCCTCTCCGTTCAGCGTGCGGAGAGGGTTTTCCCAGTGTTATGAATTTTTGCTCCAATGCCTGATACCCCAATTCTCAAAGCTCCATTCATCGGAGTGTTCATTGCATTCATAGTCTATGTAATAGATAAGACCGTTATTTACTACACAATTAGTAGGATAGTAGTCGATATTCAGACCTGCATTCCTTGCTTTTTCTGCCATTTCTCTTATCTGAGGAAGATACTCCCTGACAGAAACACCTTTTTCTATCATTTCGGAAATAGTCTCTCCTTCAATATATTCCTTTACTATCCTTTCGGCTTTTCGGTCAATATCAAGCATTTCGGGAATTCTTATACCTGCTGATCTGAGTCTTTTATAGTCGTTATTTTCAGCTTCTATCTTATTTCCGAATTCATAATAGTCACACGGCTCATGATGTATCTGCTTCAGGACAACATATTCTCCGTCATGCTCGGCAAGATATGAATAACCGCCCTTTCCATGTCCGAGAAGCTTGATTATTCTATATTCCTTACCGTTTACTTCAGTACTTTTCATTTCATATCAACGTATATTGATTCTATTTCTTCCTCAGCAGAAAAGCCTAAAGAAGCTCCGTTAAATCCTATTTTTATTCCTGCAAACACTACCGCCCTTTTCAGAGCGTCAAAAGCACTAAGACCCTTTATATAAAAATGCAGGAATGATGAAAACAGCGCATCACCTGCACCTACGGTGTTTACGACCTTTCCTGTGCTGTATGCAGGCACGATCAGTGACGTGCCTTTCTCCTGCTCAAACATCATAGCACCCTCAGCACCCATGCCTATCACGATAATCTTGTTTTTGTACCGGCTGTATATCTGCTTCATGAATTCATCTGGCTTGCATGGCAGCTTTTCGTGACTAAGGAATAGAATATCGGCATTCTCCATAAAGTCTCTGTTGTATTCGTCATTTATATCACTCAGAACATGAACATCAGAAGCTGTGAGAATACCGTTTTTATGAGCATATCTGATAAGCTCCCTGTTGAAGTTTATATTGCAAAGCACGGCTATATCAGTGCTGTGCAGTAAGTCTGACATGAGAACAGGGGAGATACTCTGCTCCTGAATGTCCTTTAAATCGCAGTAAACCTGTCTTTTGCCGTCACTGTCGAACAGCACTGCCGAAACAGGAGTGTTCTTAAGGCATTTAATAATATTGTTTGTTTTAATGCCGTATCTTCCAAGGTCGGTTAAAACCCTGTCGGCTTCATCATCATTTCCGAGATATGAGACAAGCCTGACGTCATCACCGAGAGCCGTCATAGCCTTTGCAATATTACAGCCAACACCGGAAACATTGGAGTTTATTCCGAAGAAAGGATAGTCTATAGGATAGTAATTGATAGGAAAACCCCTTACAGAAACTGTAGTTTCAATATTCAGAAGTCCCGACACAAGCACAGCTCTTTTCATTATATCATCTCCAGGCATTTTCTTTGATTATACCATAGTTTACCTGATTATTCCATATTTTACGGAATAATCAAAAAAGCAGCCGTGATCATTACTTTCGTTTGTCTGTAAGCTGTGTGTCATCGGTATATAGTGCGGACAATCTCATGCTGTGCTCAATTGTATCGTCTGGAATAATAAGTAGTAAGCATCAGAAGGTTTGTTTTGTCAGAAAAGCGCTTTTCCGAAGAAACTGTCCGGGCATAATTGATTTCCGTGAGTGTATAAGACAGCTTATTGAAGTATTAATTATACTGTGGTAAAATATGAGTAACAAACCTATTAACCAAAAGGAAAGAAGGTAAATGATATGTTGGAAACAGGGACGCCAGCTCCCGATTTTACTTTGCCTGACCAGAACGGACAAATGAGGTCGCTTGCTGAATTCAAAGGACAAAAGGTAATACTGTATTTTTATCCGAAGGATATGACATCGGGCTGTACTAAACAGGCTTGTAATTTCGGGGAGCTTTTTCCGCAGTTCAGGGAAAAGGGCGCTGTAATAATAGGTATAAGCAAGGATACCGTCGCTTCTCATAAGAAATTTGAAGAAAAATACGGTCTGCCGTTTACGCTCCTTTCAGATACCGAAAAAAGCGTTATTCAGACCTATGATGTCTGGAAAGAAAAGAAAAATTACGGAAAGATTTCAATGGGTGTTGTCCGTACTACATACCTCATAGATGAAAACGGCATTATTATAAAAGCATTTGATAAGGTAAAAGCAGCAGAAAACCCTTTGCAGATGCTGCAGGAGCTTGAATAATAATCCGGCAATGAAAGGAAAAGGATATGATTTATATAGGCTGTCATCTTTCTGTAACGGAAGGCTATGAAGCAATGGGAAAGCAAATGTGTTCATTCGGAGGAAATACTTTTGCATGGTTTACAAGAAATCCCCGAGGCGGCAGGACTAAGGCCATAATACCCGAGGACGCTCAGGCATTGATGAATATAGCAAACAGAGAAAATTTCGGGAAGCTTGTTGCTCACGGCAGCTACACGATGAATCTATGCTCATCAAAGCCCGAAACAAGAGCCAACGGTCTGGAAATGCTGAGAGCCGACCTTGAGAAAATGGAGCTTTTGCCGGACAATCTTTATAATTTTCACCCCGGCTCACATACAGGCCTTGGAGCAGAAGCAGGAATAGAGCTTATAGCACAGGCGCTTAATCAGGCATTATGGAGTGATATGAAAACCACCGTTCTGCTTGAGACCATGGCAGGAAAAGGCTCGGAGGTGGGAAAGAGCTTTGAGGAACTGAGACAGATAATAGACCGTGTCAAGTGCAGTGACAAGCTCGGAATATGCTTTGATACCTGTCATGTCTGGGATTCAGGCTATGATATTGTCAATGACTTAGACGGTGTATTAAAGCAGTTTGATGAGATAATAGGACTTGAACGGCTCAAGGCAGTACACTTCAATGACAGCAAAAATGTCTGCGGCTCGCATAAGGACAGACACGAAAAGCTTGGTGCGGGACAAATAGGCTTGGACGCACTCAAGCGTATAGCACTTCATACTGCACTGCAGGGCCGGCCGTTTATTTTAGAAACACCGAATGATGACGAAGGCTATATACAGGAAATAGCACTTGTCAGGGAATGGATAAAAGAATAATTATAAATAACACCCCTTTTCAGTGTATAATCACATAGAAAAGGGGTGTTGTCTTAATTAACCTATAAAGAACTGTGACCAATAAAGAGTATTACCGCTTTTATAGCAGCCTACACCAAGCTTTGTAAATGAAGAGGACAGTATATTTTTTCTGTGTCCCTCTGAATTCATCCAGCCGGTTACGACCTGTTCGGGTGTGGCATAACCGTATGCTATGTTTTCACCTGCTGTACGGTAGGTGAATCCTGCCTCCTGAGCGGCAGTAAAGCATGAGCTTCCGTCTGGCCTTGTGTGTGAGAATGATATTACGATCTCTTTTGCACGGATATGAGCAGCCTTTGCAGCTCCGCTGTCATAGGAAAGAGCAGACAAACCGTATTTTGCTCTTTCGATGTTTACCAGCCTAAGTACCTCTGCTTCATAAGCCGTATTGAATTCGGAATTATCGTTCTGTACAGGAACAGTGGGCTGTACAGGACTTTCATCTGACGGTGTTGAAGACGGAACGGAGGGTGTTGAAGAAGGAACGGAGGGTGTTGAAGAAGGAACGGACGGCTGCTGTGAGGGCACGTCTGTCTTTTCACAGCCTGCCGGACCGCAGGAAATACAGTTATTTATATTTTTGAGTATATCATTGAGATTACAGCTGCCGCTGCTGCAGGCATTCTGCAGAACGGACTGTATATCGTTCGGATTGCAGCTGCCGCTGCTGCAGGCATTCTGCAAAAATGACTGTAGATCAGTGCATTCGTTTCCGCTGCACTGAATGACCTTTATCTGACCTGCTGAGGGCAGAGATGCTGCGTTTGCCATAGGTACTGAAAATGATAAAACTGCCAATGCTGATGACAGTACGGCTATCGCCTTGGAAATTCTTTTCATAAATATTGCTCCTTTCTATTATCGGGTACCCGATAATGTAATCATACAACATCACGCCATTCGTATCAACACACAAATAATGGAAGAAATATCAGAAATCCCCGTATCAGACACAAAAATGATCTGATACGGGGCGGTATTTGTGATATAAATATTTATCAGTTCCACTCCTGAGGTCTGTTTTTTATATCCTTTCGGAACAGCAGCTTGAAAATTCTTCTTACAACAGGCTGAATGAACAGGTGCTGAGAAAAAAACGCAAAGGGCAGGTTAAAGCAGACAAGCTTGAACCAATGACAAAGCAGAACAATGATATTAAAGCCCTCAAAAAACGGGTAATAAATAACAGCAGCAATAAAGCTCATAGCAGGACACATAATGGCGACCGTAACAGTTATTATTGCACCCTCAAATATAACAGGATTTGTAGTTTTTATATCGAACATTTTTGACGCAAGCCTGAACGACAGGGGACTGCCGACAAGCACCTCTAAAGTAAAGGCAAAAACAAATTCAACAAGCACTACTGCCCAGATAGGCAGCATTGTTCCGAACATCATTATTCCGCCCTGTTTATTGACGGCTGACATAACACTGCTTGTGTAGTTGAAGCTGCGCAGCATATCGCCGTTAAGTACATAAATGTTGTAAAAAACAAATGCATGAACGGTGATAACGACAGTTATAACAAGCGTCGATGTCCCCCGAGTCTCGCCTGCCGGCTCGGTCGGTGCTTCTGCCTTCGGCAGAGGTGTCCACCGGACAC
>CACXGH010000046.1 GCA_902767175.1 uncultured Ruminococcus sp. | reverse complement strand
TGTCCGGCAGTATTCTTTGTGATGAGACCTGCTCTGTAGAGAAGGTCATCGGGATCGTTTGCAGGTCTGTCGGGTGAATAGTCGTTTTCTCCGAGCACCATAAAAAGGTCAAAGCGCACACCCGTAAGAGGTATTCCGTCATCGCTTATTTTACGGAGCTTTGCCGTACCGAGAATTCTCTCGTTTGTTCCGGTTATTTTCAGTGTGGTTCCTACTGTAGAGGCGTCAAGAACTACACTGTCCGTGCGAAGGTCACTGCTGTCAAGCACATATCCTGTCGGTGCGAGTATCTCCTCAAAGCAGTATGTACCGAATTTCAGGTCATTAACTTCAATAATACCGTTTCGTGCTGTTTTAAGATATTCATAGCCCGGAACTGTCTGCCATGCGCCCTCGGCATCGGGGTCGTCACCCTTGAGCTTTTTCAGTGCAAACCAGGCGTTCGTCAGCGGTGTTACGCCGTCACGGTCGTATTTTGTAAGCCTTATAGACGCTGTTTTTTCACTGTCGTCCTGAACAGGAGCAACAAGGATAGCTCCCTCTTCCTCCTGACTGCCGACATTTACAAATCTGCTGATATTCACCCATATCTTAGCGTCATTCTTTTCATAGCCGACAGGTGCCGTTATTTCCTCAAGATAATAGTTGCCCCAAGGAAGCCCTGTGATTATAAGCTTTCCTTCGCTGTCGGTTGTAAAGGTGCTTTTTGTACCGCCTGCAGGCTGATATACGTTATCCTCATCGGTAAAGAGCCTTGTGCCGTCAGATGCATAGAGAGTATACTCCGCCCCCTTGATAAATACTTCTTTATCGGTGATATCGCCGTCACGCTTTTTAAGAAGTATCTTGCCGCTGAGCTTTGTGTTATTTATTATAAGGTCGCTATTGTTATAGCTTAAAGCATTTTCGTTTGCATAGCTGTGATCCTCTGTATCAAGAACGATATGATAAACCGTATCGTCAAGCTGATAGCCTGCAGGAGCTTTTGTTTCCTTATACCAATATTCACCCGGCTCGAGAGTTTCTATCCTTATTTCTCCGAAGCGGTCAGAAGCAACAGCGCTTGCGGTTATCTCACCGGTATAGTCCCTCACGAGATATTCGTCTGTTGCCAGAGGGCTTGTATAGAAAGTAAACTGTGCATCTGCAAGCGGACGTTCTGTGTCATTGTCTCTTTTGAGCATTGTGACAAATAGAACAGGGGGCTTGAGCGCAACCCTTGCAGGGCCGGAAACGAGGGTTATCCTTCGGTTGTCCATAGAGGTATGTGAGGTATAGAAAAGGCTGTGCTTATTCAGTGCGTAAGTATCGTATTTGTCTGTATTGGTACTGCCCTCCGGAGCGAGCATATTCAATATGAAATAAAGCGGCTTGCTCTTGATAGTTCCGCTTGCGCCGATGCCGGAGGTATCAAATGATACTGCAATCGAGCGGATATCATCTGTCGGGGCTGTCCATATATCACCGCTTACGGGAGAGGCTGTATAATCGGAAAGGTTGTTCGATACCGTTACGGCAGTATAGTCCGTGACGGTTTCGGTATATTCAAGTGTTTCGTCGGAGGAATAGTAAACGGTAGGAACAAGACCTAAAGAACGTGCAAATGTAAAATCAATGCTTGTAAGTGTGCCGTGCCACTCCGAGCCTTCAAATGCTTCAAGTCTGTCGGCAAAAATTATGTCTGAGGTGGGAAGTCCCATATCAAAGCCGAGTCTGTACTGATATGTCGCTCTGAGAGCCGCCTCGCCCGTAAAATCGGGATTATTGGCATGGACGGTCGTTTCTGATATCCAGCTGCTGCCCTCAGAGGTGTAGTTCCATGTCTCGTCCTCGTATGCCTTTACGAATTTCTCACCTACATCGAGCCAGCTTTCTACAACGGTGGAATAAGATTTTGATGCCTGAGAGGCTGCCATCATTATACCGGTATTTGTTTCCGTATAGTCAACTGTCGTACCGCTGCCGGCAGGATCAGCCGATATCCTGCCGAGACCTTCACCGAGGAGCTTCGTGTATGATTTTACGGTAAAGCCCTTGACGCTTGAAAGCTTGAAGTCGGTATACAGTATTTCGGCAGGTACGCTCATATTTACCATAGTCCTTTCGGACATATCGAGAGGTGAATCGGAGAAGTCGAATTCGGCGGCTATTACTCTGTTTCCGTCATCGAGTGTTATGAGCCTGTATGTTACATTCTGTTCAAATACATCATTTGATACGGCATTGCCTAAAATATCAACACCGCTGCAGTTTACGAGACTTACATTTATAAGTCTCGGGTCTATAGTGAGAAGCTTATCGAGCTTAAGATACACCGCAAATCCGGTAAGCTCTGTCGGGGGGATCACCTCTTCGGGATTATCCGAGGTCAGTTTATCCGCCTTTATGGTACCTGTGGACATAAGGTCTATGGCATAGCCCTCTCCCTCACTATGGCTCCTTTTACGGGAATCGGCAGTTGTATTTGACGTAAGAACTGTCTGGAAGTCCCTGAGATATGCAAAGGACAGAGCATGATAGAGAAGCTCGTAATTCTCGGGGTGAGAAAAGTCGGGCTGTGTGCCTTCGGGAATATCATTATAGTTAAGTATATCAAGCTTAAGAACGTCCGTATTGAATGAGTCATCGCTGAATGAGTCTCTGTAAATCTTGAGGATATTGTTATTCTCTCCGGTCTTGAATATCCTCATAAATCCGATATTTCCGACACAGCCGCCGTCCGAGCGCAGTATCGGCATACTGCTGTCGAGGTGGAAGGAAACCGTCAGGTCGAAGCTTACATAATAATTGCCCTTGAAGTTCTTGAAACGGATATAAACCGCTTTTACACCGTCCGGACAGCCTGTAGCGGTGGAATTGGTAAGGTCAACGATATTCTGAGATGATGTACTGCCGGATACATAAAGGTGATAATCAGATGTTCTTGCTATAGTGCCGACATCACTGCTGCCGTCCGGAGGTGTATAGCCGACGTCCGACACATAGACATCATAATTGAGATATGGCGTCTGTCGGGGAATAACAATGGTCGTCATGTCATATTCTTGGGGACGGAGAAATCTTGTATGTCCCCCGTCGTCTATAACACTGAGTCTGTCATCGCCGAGCACCATATCGAAGCGTGTGTCAAGGTCAACACCTTGAGCCTCCGGATCGACGTCTCCGTCACTGTCTGTACCTGCCGATGATGAGGTTGAATAGTGTAAAGCTGTCGGGCTTTTTGCACTTGAGCCTGTCGTAGGTGTCATGCGATATCTTCCGACTACATGGAAAGTAACATTTCCGCCTTCAAAAACCCTTCTTGCAAGGAGCTGGCTTGAAGGCGAAGAAGGCTTTACACCGCCGTCAGAAGCAGCCATCTCACCGCCGTAGGTCTCATAGGGGCTTGTCTTGGACATGGAGAAATTACCGTCTCCGTATTTATATGAATACTGAGATATCATATCCTCCCTGTGAGCATGAAGCTGTTCAGGGTCTGACGTATTGGTATAGTCGTATATAACGGTTTCGTCCTCGTCAATATAGTGTGTAAAGAGGTATGAATCCAATACTGTGAAGTTACTGAGCATGGACATAGGAAATGACAGATAGAAATGATCCTCAGGCAGAGCACTGCTTTCCTTAGCTGTGCGGAAGGGCGCTTACGGGTGCATAGAAGTCAATTGTCATTTCTGCAGTGACGGCATTATTGTTTTCAAGCGTGACGGAATAATCACTGCCGGAGTATGTCCAATATGCATTTACCTGCCAGTCATTGAGTACATTGCCCTCATAGCGCCGTCCCTCATCTGCGGCGGCAGAAAGCTGCATACAGCTTATTATGAATATAAGCGACAGAAGGAAGGCTGTTATTCGTTTGTTTAGTGCAGTTTTGTATTTCATGGCTATCCCTCCGAAGGGCTTTATACAAATAATGTGAGCGTTTTGTGTCTGTTTAAGATATTTTAATACAATTATACATAATGATTATATCATATAGCCGGTTACTAATCAACAGGAATTTATTGAAAATGCAGTGTGAAATATCGGTAAGTTGATAATTGTTGTAAAGAGTGTATATATACAATAAATTACAGAAACAGGCACGGTAAACTCATGAGAGAATACCGTGCCTGCGCAGCGATTCCTTAATTTTTCCGGCGGTAAATTCCGGATAATAATTCATTGTTTCAGATTAAGGCTTGCTGTTACCTCTGAAAACTCCGGTATGTCCTCGGGCAGTACCGTGTATGTGCGTTTGTCGTCCTCTGCATAATCATTAGCAAGACAGCGCTTTTCAAGACGTTTTGCAAGCAGGTCTGCATACCTTCTTATTGTTCTGCCGTTTGCAAAGTCATGCATCGCTGTAAGTGCCTCTATCTGCTGTGCGCAGATATTCATTGAATCATCGTCAAGGTTCAGCTTTACAGCGGACAGCATCGACTGCAGGACATTCATCGACTGCAGAACGCTGAACGGCTCAAAGGTTATCTCGTTTATCCTGCTTTTAAGACCTTCGTTCATCTTGTACAGCTTATCCATATCTGCTTTGTATCCGCAGAAAATAACGCTTGTGGTCTTTCTGTATACCTCATTATCAAGGAAGTTTACTATCTCGTTTACTGCCTGTGCGTTGAAGCTCTCGCCCTTATCCGTATCTCCGACAAGCGCATAGGCTTCGTCTACCATAAGCACTCTGCCGACTGAGCTTTCAAGACGCTCACGGGTCTTTATGCCCGTCTGTCCGACATATCCTGCGACAAGGGAGCTTGCCGATATTATTATCGGCTCATCGGACTGCACAAGACCAAGCTGTGCAAGATACTTTGTGAAGAATTTCGTGCCTGTGGTCTTGCCTGTACCGGGAGGACCTGAGAAGAAATAATGTCCCGGCTCAATGATCTTCTGTCTGTTGGGATATTTCTCGTTATATATCAGACTGTCTATCTTATCATAAAGAACGGTCTTTAATCCTTCGGCGCCTACACGCTCACGGTCAAGACTTGCCCTGATATTTTCAAGTCTCTCAATGCCTTCATCGTCATTCTGTGATACTCTGTTCCTGTAATTCTGCGGTACGTCTGCGGCAGTGAATTCACGGCTCTTATCCGATGAGAATGAGATACCCTCTGCAAGACAGCGCTCACGTCTGTTTCTGTCCATTTCTTCATACAGACGCTCGACAAATCTTCCGTTTCCTGTGAATTTGTTTCGTGTCTGATAGACATTTTTAAACACCTTTTTAAGCATTTTTGCGGTTTCTTCGTCAAGGTGTTTACCTTCCCTATCAAGGGTGAGCTGTAATATACTGTAAAGTTCATCACCTGTATAGTCTTCAAGTCTGATAATTCTGAACCTGCTCCGTGCGCCCTGATCTATATTCAGAAATTCCTCAAGCTTATCGGGATAAACAGCAAAGCACGGCAGGAACGGATGCTCACGGTCGGTAGTGGGCGCCATAAAAGCACGGAATGCCCCCCTGCCGTCAAAGTGTTCATTAAGAAGTTCGTGCGCTTCGTCAATAAACAGACAGGCTCTCTTCTTCTGAGCCTCCTGTATATTCTTGTTGATTATCTCCTGACTTCCTCCCTGATAGCTCGATGCAAGGTTAGATGCATTCAGCACGACAGGTTCTTCATCATACAGCAGTCCAAAACTGCAGTAAAGCTTTGATATCCATTTGGATACAAGGGTCTTTCCTACACCGGGGGTTCCGCAGAATATCATCGGTCTGAGTATTATCTTATCGGGGTCTTTTCCGCTTTCGGAGTATTCCTGCAGTTCGAGTGCAAGAGCCTGCAGTTCCTTTTTGACTCCCTCCATGCCGATGACATTCTTCGAGAATTCGTCAATAATTCGCTGACATCTTTCTCTTTCCGAAAGCTCAGGCTCGGTGCTTATTCCCTTTCTCAGCTCCTCGGGAATATCCTCAGGCAGTATAACAAAGCTCTCGGGGCTGTTGAAGGGTATTCCCTGTTCATAGCACCTGTTTCTCTGTCTGTCGCATATTTCCGCAAGAACCTTTTCGACCTTGCCGGCGTTTCCTGTCTGTTCGTCACGGGATTTATATATCCTGTCAAATACACGGGCAAGTATAATATCCGTATCCTGAGGTATGGTAAGGTCATTTGATCTCGCCATGCGCTTGAATATCTCATACAGTTCTTCGCCTGTGTAGTCGTCTATTCTGATTATCTTGACTCTTCTTTCAAGTCCGGGGTCGATCGCTAAAAATTCCTTCAGCCTTGACGGATAGACGGCAAAGCATACCATAAAGGGCTTGCTTCTGTCCGTCATAGGTGCTAAGAATGCCTTTACCGCCTCACTTCCGTATTTTTCTTCCGCAAGCTGATGTGCTTCGTCTATAAATATAAAGCCCTTTGTATTCTGAGCCTTGCGGATTATATCGGTTATCTTCTCCTGTGTTCCGCCCTGATAGGACGATGCAAGCTCAGACGGGTTTACGTTTATTCTTCTTGATGTACCTAAAAGCTGATAATGGAAATACAGTCTTGGCAGTATATCACCGAGACTTGATTTGCCTGTTCCGGGGTTGCCTGCAATTATTATCGGAGTAAGCGGTATTTTATCGGGAGAGATACCTCTCTGCTTATAGCTTTCGAGCATGAGACCTATTTTTCTCAGCTCCTTCTTGACGCCAGCCATGCCGACAAATTTCTCGTCCATTTCCTTTAGTATGTAATCAAGGCTTGCGGAAACGTCCTGCGGCTCAAAATAGTCCTTTTCTATCTGACCGTTTATACCGCCTATGAACGAATCCATTGAAACCATATCGTTCAGATCGGCTCTTGCTTCGGCATATCTTGCAAGGGAAACGATATCTCTTGCATTGCCGAATTTCTCACGGTCTCTTTCTGCATATATCCTGTCAACCATTGCGCCGAGCTGTGTATAGCTTGTATCGGCAACGGCTTTTTCCTCAGTGAGCTTCTTATCTACCGTGTAGCCGTCTTTTTCTATTGTGCTTATAAGTATCCTGCCGAGAAGCTCGGGTTTGTAGTCGTCAAGGACTATGAAATTATCACCGAAACGGCTCTTGAAGCCTGGATCTATGTCCCACAGATCCTCCATTTGTTTTTCATAGCCTGCAAGTACTACACAGAAATGATGGTTAGGGTCAGTCATAGCGCCGTTGAGCGTTGATACTACATCGTGTCCCGTGCCTGCGTTATTCACACCGCCGTCTTTTGCGGCTATGTTATGCGCTTCATCAATAAAAAGCACGCCTTCCTCGGCGATATCTACCTGTTCCATGGTCTGTCTCGGAATACCTGCGACATAGCTGTTGGTCAGGTTTTCCTTCTTTACCTCGTGGACTCTTCCTACCTTCAGCAGCCCTGCATCATGCAGAACTCTGCCTATGAGTCTTGCTATCGTGGTCTTGCCCGTGCCGGGATTGCCGAGCAGTACGAAATTCGGTATAGGCGGTCTTGAACAGCCCTCGTTATTCTGTGCAAGCTCAAGACGCTGTATGGCTATATCCGGCTTTGAAACGGTATTATCCGGATTTGCGGCGGCAGAATGCTTTTTCCTGTATCTTTCGGCTGCGTCAAGAACCGAAAGTACCTTTTTATAGGCGTTCTCCCAACCGGGACGGTCAAGCTCTCTTAAAGCCGTACCCTGTTCATTCTTTACGTTCCATATAGTATCTATGGTATCAGGGGTTATTATCAGCTTATTGTCAGGGAGTGAAGCTTTCTCGGCATAGTCGAGTATACGCTGATACATTTCACGGAGTCTTTCGGCTGCAAGCTCTGCATTGGTCTTATATGCTGCGGTTTTTTTACCCGATGCATACTGAATGCGCTCCGCTATTGAATCAAGCTCGGTGTATTTAAAGCTTATCTTTCTGCCGTTTTCTGTTCCTGTAAATGACAGGTACCTGAGCATATTGCGTATCTCATCTGAACCGGGAGTACCTATCTTTATACAGTTCTGGGGGTTTAAGTGCTCCTTATATATAAACTTGGCGGCAAGGCCCCTCTGCTCCTCAAGGTACTTGATAACGGCGTCCTCATTATTGGCGCTTTCGGGGAACATGAGTATACAGCAGTTTTCACGGTAGGTCTGCTCCCATGTCGTCATAATGTTGTCTATCAGTGCAGGATTGCCTATGCTTGTTGTGACAGCGTTATAGAATACAACGGCGATATTCTTGTTTCTGCCCATGAGAGGCTTGATAAGCTGCATGAACATATCAAGCTCCATTCCTCTGAATGAATATCTTACATTGAATGACTTCGCCTTGTCTTTTTTACCGTTATTGTCATTGTTATCATTATTCCCGTTATCAGCTGTATTTTCCTGACTGTTATTCTGAGCTGACAGGCCATTATCCTGTACAGGCTGAGAGGGCTGAGAGGCAGTATTGTTCTGCGCTGCGGCTCCGCTGAGATACCCGGGAGAATAATCGTCATCATCGTCATCATCAAACATATCGGACAGGGCATCGCTCACCTGAGAGCCTGATGACGGCTGAGTGTTCTGAACGGGAGAAGTCTGTGTCTGCTGAGGCTGTGCCTGCTGTGCGGTATTCTGCGAGGCTTTATCCTCGGCAGGTCTGTCTGATGTTATAAGCTCTGTGAAAGAGGGCATTTCAAGCCCTTTGTTCTGTTCGTCAAAGAAAAACCTTGCGCTTTCGGGGTCACGGCAGTAAGCTCCTCGGTTTCCGGCACCTCCGTAGAATATGACGTGCTTATATCCCCTGCTTTTAAGGAGCTTTACAAGATAATACTCCATATTGCAGAGTATGCCGTCCTTGGGGCAGGCAAGGTCGTTTACGTTTCCGTAAACGAGGTATGTCCGTGTCTTATGCCTGTTCTCATCAAAGATAGTTCTCATCTTCAAATACCTTCTTATCAGAATAATCTCTTAGGCGCAAGCTGCTTCACCTGCTCTTTTGAGGTATATTCCTTTCTGTCGGACTCTCTGTTGACATTTCCGCTGCAGGCAATATTTCCCTTAAGTCCTGCCTGTTCAAGCTTTTTATTGAGCATGGAGCGGAGTCTCTGTTTTTCGGTCTCGCTGACAGGCTGTCCGCTGCCGTTAAAGGTGAGTACCTCCATTGCCATTTTAGAGAGGTCGCCCGAGTCGAAATCATTATCGAGTGTAACGGATATTTCATTGCCCGTGTTATTCTGCCTGAAGTTTACAACAAGCTTCTGACTGAGGTCGTTTGCAACGGGGGCTGCCCACTGCATCGTATAATTCTGCTCAGTCATGAAGTCCGCTATTACGTCAAGGGCTATCAGTCTTTCGTAATATCCTCGCATGATATTTACTGATTTATCAACCATTCTCTTGGCAGAGGGCTGTGTCTCATTGTCGAATTCCTCTATAGCCTTATTAAGTTCATATCCGGTAAGAGTTCCTGACTTTGCGTCAAGTACCTCAAGCTGCTGTTCAAGGCTCTGTACTGTCTCCTTATACTTTCCCTGAGAGAATTTATAAAGGTCGCCCTTTTCCTGTCTTTTATCAGCTCTTGCACCGTTATTGAAAACTATAAATCTTCTCTGTGCAAGCTCTTCAAGAAGTCCCTCAAGTCTTGCTCTGAGCTGATTTTCGAGAACATCTGCTTCAAGCTGCTCTTGTATATGCTCTGATACCGTCATTGCGGTTTCCCTTATCACAGTTCTTGCGTTTGCGAAAGAACCCTGATACATACTCTGGTCGAACATTGACCTTGCACGGTTATAGGCAGCTTCAATAGAGCCTGCCTTTCTTCTGAACTCAATGTCGCCGTCAGACTCTGCCATGCTTTTCAGCAGCTTTACGGACGCCTCTGCATCACGCAAAGCGCTCTCGGCTGCAGCTCTCTGCATCTGAATTGCGGCTGCTGTCTGCTGCTCCCATTGAACGAGCTGCTGCTTTTCGGCATTGCTCTGGTCTATTTTCGCAATTGTCTGAGATATAGCCGCATTTCCCTTATCAATCTGAGCCTTGAACGCTTCTCTCTGCTTTGTATACTCGGCATTTATCTGCTTTCTGCTCTGAGCTATTCTGCTGTCAAGCATTTCTGCAGTTACCTGCTGTGTGCCGATGTTGTTCAGTTCCTCGGCTATTCTTTCAAAGCGGTTTGCCATCTGCTCCTGATATGCCTCGTTTGCAAGTCTTTCCTCTCTTACGGTATTTCTCATGTTTTCATAAAGAGAGTCAAGCTCTCTGCTGCAGTTATTCAGCGCAAGCTGCTCCTCTCTCTGACGGCGCTGCTGTTCCTGTCTCTGACGCTGCTGCTGCTCTGTCTGACTCTGCTGTGTCTGCTGCCGGGCATAATTATTCTGTCGTGAATATACAGGGGCAGGGGCTGTATAGCTTCCCTGAGCATTATAGCCCGAAGTATTATAGGAAGCCGAACCGTAAGAATTTGATGAATTGTATGTTCTGTATGTATTGCTGCTTTGTGCCTGCATTCTCTGCTGCTGTGCGTTTCTTCTGTCTGCGTTTTGCTTTATCGACCTGCCTGCACGGACTACGCCGGCGGCAGTTGCGGCTACCGCAGCAACACCTATGATATAAGGTGCCAATGCCGCTACTGCAAATATACCGAAAATTACACCTGATGCTTCTCCACTCATTTCTTATACCTCCGTTTTACTTATATTTTCTTTCAATATATGTTATCTGCTGTTCGGGGCTTGGCTGCTTCTTGCCGCTTTGCTCCTGAGCCTTGATCTCATTTTCCTGTCTTTGCTTATCTCCCATTGCAAGAATATTTATTGACGGGGATATGCTCTTTACAGACTGCGCCGCACTGCTGACAATTGTGCGTATATGTTCGCTGTTTGTTATAGTCACTGCCGTAAGCGATATTATGCAGTAATTTCTTACCGCAAGACCGTTTTCTCTGTACGGGACAAATGTAATATTCAGCATATCCTCGCCCTGCACCGTCATAATAAGGTCAAAGCATTCAAGAGGACATGACTTTGAAAGCTTATCATCAGGATACCACGGCTGAGTCATTATAAATCCGTCAGGCTCACGGAATTTCTTCTTTACCTTCCTGTAGCCCTTGTCTTTCAGTACCTTTTCAGCCTGCTGTGCAAGAAACCAGCGTTCATCTGAGAGAAGTCTCTCGCTGAGAATACAGTTTGTAATGCCGCTAAGCTCATCGCTCCATTTTTTAGCATCGGTGACAAGTGCAAAAATATGCTTTCTGTTCTTATGGTCTGCCGATTTAAGATACTGCTCTATACCGCTTTTCTCGATTTCGTTTATCTGTTCAGCAGCTCTCCTAATTTTCTCACGGAACGCAATATATGTACCGCTGCTCCAGAATTCAAGCTCATTGTCCTTCATTACAAATGTGCCTGCTGCCGTTGTAAGCTCATATTCCTCAAGCAGCTCTATCTGACGAGCTATTCTTTTCACTATTGAAGAATAATCCGTAAATGCCTGCAGCCATTCCTCGAAGGATTTATCCGTCTTTGTTTTCAGCAGGTCGAATTCAAGTATTACACTGCCTGCATCTGCTGCTGCTGCCTGATACATCTGTTTATCTATCTCAGAGGCAAGCTCACTGCAGTGAGAGTCTATAATCTCAAATTCACCGTTATAGAAGAATTCATGCGGCTTTTTATCGGTATCATTTCGTGCCTGTGCCGCCTGTGCGATCAGTTCAAGTGCATACTCCCTATGTACTGCGTCTGTCTGCTCGGTGCGCTGCTTCATGGTTTTCAGAAGCTCTAAAAGCTCATCATTGGCATTGCTCAGTTCCTTAAGCTTAGCATTTTGTTCGCTGAGCAGCCTTTCGCTCTCACGCTGCATCGCTTCGTTTTCAGCCTGAGCCTTTCTTGTCATCTCATTCTGAAAATCCCTCAGCCTTCTTGAATATGCCTCGTCAGTTTCGGACTTCTGCCGTTTCAGGTCGTTTTTATACTGTGACTTGAGCTTAGCCGTTTCACGGTCGGTCTTTTTCGTCATTTCATTCTGCATTTTGCGGCGGTCACGGTTTATATTGTCTATTTCCTTCTGAAGCTCTTTTATCCTTCTTCTGAGTTCGGCTTCACTTGCCATTTTACTGACCTCCCGTCTCCTGCTTGTTAGTAAGCTCTCCCGAGCCTGTATCTATAGTGTTCTGCAGGTCTGTGTTATAATTAGCCTTTAGTCTGATTATCAATGCTATTTTTTCGTCCACTTTATCAAGCTCCTTCTCAAGCTCGGTGATCGTATCAGTAACAGTTCCTTTCTTTAATTCGACACCGTCTTCAAGAAGCTCTGCTGTTTCCTTGTCAAGCTTTGCGTGAGCTCTTATTTCATTTATAGCCGTCATAGCCTTTTCACAGTCAAGCGACATTACCTCAGCCTTGCTGCCAAGCTCTGCAAGCTGTGCGTTCTTTGCATCAAGGTCACGCTGTACTGCGTCGACCTTTTTCTGAGTTTCCGTAAGGCTTTGCTCGGCCTTTTCTATTGCTATATTGTTTTCCTTTATCTTCTCTATCGCAGCAAGCTGCCTTGTGTTAAGTGACATCAGCTCGGCTCCTTTTGCGTCAGCAAGCTTTTCAAGACTGTCTGTTATGTCATTCCTGAGCTTTTCTATCTCTTTATCCTTTTGAGCAAGCTCTGTCCTGAGCCGTGTTATTTCCCTGTCCTGAGCTGCTGTACCGCCCTGTGAGGAGCTGACGCCCTGAGCAGACATACCTCCCTGCTCCATAGCGCCCAGAGGAGAAGCTCCCTGCGCTCTGTGTACCTCATCATTTACGGGCAGCGGCGAAAATCTCTGCACCTGTCTGACCTCATTATTCACAGGCAATGGTGAAGGACGGGACTGACGCTGCACCTCGTTATTGACGGGCAGCGGTGAAGTACGGGGCTGACGCTGCACCTCATTATTGACAGGCAGCGGAGAAGGTCTGTTTGCTGTATTCTGAGCGTTGTTAACTTCGATCCTGCAGGCATTTTTTCCGATGATAACAATGCTTGTCACACGGTTGAATTTAAGCACCTGTTCTCCGGGAGCGCCCGTTGACCTTACTGTAATATCGGTATTCCCTGAAAAGCTTACGGTAAGACGCTCTGAGCTGGTACTGAATTTTCCTTCTTTTATAAGGATATTATTTCCCTGAAAATCAGCGACCCATGAGCCTATCATTCTTGAGAATTTTATCATGACAGGCATTCTTGTATCCACCGTTACAGGATTAGATGCAGACCTTACTGTAACTCCCGTAAAGCCGAAAACCTCTATATTTACTGCGGTATTCGGGTTATAGCTTATAGTATTTTCACTCATCGTGTAGCCTCCTTATAAGATCTGCTGATTTTCGCTCAGTGCCTTTATATTCTGCCATATCTGAGCCTGTTCCTTTGCAGGAACACCGACCATCATAGTCTTTTCGTCATTCAGTATTATTTCTATCCGTCTGCCCTTTGTTCCGGAATAATATTCTTCAGCCGTTTCTGCATATCTGCCGCTGAGCTGAATTATTCTTTGATTAGATGAACCTCTGTACGGCTCATTATTATCCTTTTCATTTATATACGGGCCGTCTATCAGTATATCGGTCTGTGACAAAAGCCGGGTTATATCAGGTTCTGTAACGCTCTTTTTCAGAAGCTCATCATAGACAAAGCCTGTATAGATAATAACCCCTGTATCCAGTGTTTGTCTGATAAGCTCTATTGTATCGGCAAGAGCCTTTGCCTGCAGCATCGGCTCTCCTCCGCTTATGGTAAGCTCATTGGTGCCGTTCGACAGAAACCATTCCGCCATTTCCTGCGGGGAAGCTTCCTTATGCTCTCCGTATCTGAAATTGCGGGCTATGCACCCTTCACAGTCAAAGCAGCAGCCGAATACCCATATTACAGAGCGTTTGCCGGGACCTAACAGCTCAGTCTGCTTTATTCTTTCACTGTAGCGAAGTATATCATTCATAGTCAGAGCTTCAGTCCCCTTTCTGTCAGTTTACAGTTTCACATACATAATTACTATAACACAAAGCATATTTTCTGTCAATCAAACGAATAAAATATCCTCGAAAAAGCGTGATTTTTTAGCTATATTACATAAAACAAGAAAAAGCCGTATCATGAGATACGGCTTTTTAGTGATTCATTAATTATCGGCGGCTCAGTTCTTCACAGCTTCATAATCTTCTCTGAGAATGGCGTAAACTGCAGTATCGCAGATACCCTGTATATTTCTTCCGCCCTGTCTTAGTGTGCCTTCATATAAAAGACCGCACTTTTTCATGACATCTCCCGAATGAGGATTTCGCACATCATGACGTGCAGTTATTCTGTTAAGCCCTGCTTCTTCAAAAAGAAACCTTATTACCTCGGTAAATGCCTCGGTCATAATGCCCTTATGCCACCAAGCATATCCGAGACAGTAGCCTATTTCGGCTGCCGCAATATCCTCGCTGTATTCCACAACAGAAATATTCCCGACAGGCTCGCCTGTTTCTTTCAGTACTATCTTCCAATCATAGAAGTCATCTCTGTCACGGTTTTCCATAAGGTATTTGTGATATGTACTGCGAAGCTGAGCCGCAGTTTCATACGGCTCCCATGTCATAAAACGTGTTACTCTTTCGTCATTTGCCCAATTCCTGAACATTATCTCTGCGTCCCCGTCTATCGTCTTTCTGAGTATCAGCCTTTTTGTTTCAAGTGTTTTTGTTCCGAGATGCTGCATTGTATTCACTCCTTTATGCGTATTGTATAGGATCATATTTATGCTTCTCCAAGCTCTGTATTTATTTCTTCTTCGCAGTCCTGCATAGCTTTCAGTGTTTTTTCCTGCAAAACAGAAAGCTCCCAGCCGAGCATCTCTGCTCCTTGCTCTATAACTCCCCTGTCACAGCCTGCGGCAAATCCCTTGCTCTTGTATTTCTTTTTCAGGGATTTAAGTTCCATGTCCAAGGTGCTCCGGGACGGTCTCATCAATGCCGCCGCCCAGATTAGTCCTGTAAGCTCATCGGCGGCAAACAGTACTTTTTCCATTTCATGTTCAGGCTTTATATCGACAGTTATGCCATACCCGTGGGAGCATACCGAATGAATGATATCCTCTCCTGCCCCGCCCTCACGAAGCAGTTCGGGAGCCTTTATGCAGTGTTGTTCGGGATACTGCTCAAAGTCGATATCATGCAGCAGTCCGACTATTCCCCAATATTCAGCCTCATTGCCGTAACCGAGATCATTTGCAAACCATTTCATCACAGCTTCAACAGTCAGTGCATGACGGATATGAAACGGGTCTTTATTATACTTTTTAAGCAGTTCCAGGGCTTTTTCTCTTGATATGTGTTCCATGGCAGAAGTTCCTCTTTTCGTTTATTTATTTGCTCTGTATATTTCAATATGTATCTGATGCTTAAGGCTGAGCGGTTCCTCATAATTGCTAAGCAGCTCACGGTATTCATTTTCAAATGCGGTTATTCTGTCCTCAGACAGTGACGCACCTACTCCTCTGCAGGTTCTTATCCTGCCTATCCATGCTTCTTTTTCAAATGACAGTACCGTATTGTAAGAATGTATGGTTTCAATCAGGAATTTTCCCTCTGCCCATGAAGGATAGCTGTATTTGTATTCACGAAAGCCACCGCCGCTCCAATCGGGATTATACTTCAGAACAAGGGCTTCCGTTCCGGCAATTAATTTATCCTCATACGGCAGCCAATCCATAAATATTTTACAGAACAAACCCTCCGGCTTCAATATCCTTTGTATCTCATCGGCCGCTTTGTCAGCGTTGAAATAATGAAAGCACTGAACAGCGGTTACTGCATCAAAGCTGCTGTCTTCAAAGCCTGTATCCTCAGCAGAACATACCCTGAATTCTATATTGTCAATACCTTTGTCGAGAACAAGCTGTCTGCCGCATCTTATCTGATTTTCAGAAATATCTGATGCGGTAAACACTGCACCTGTGCGGTACATATTCAGAGGCAAAACAGCCGTACCGCTGCCAAGGTCGAGTATTTTCTGTCCCTTTTTCCCTATTCCTGACATTATGAGTTTATCATACATACTTTTCGGATAGATATTACGGTATCTGAAGTAATCATCTGATGTTCTTCCGAAATCAAAGCTTTTTTCGTTATCTATATTATCAAGCCTCATTTTCTTCCTCCTTAACGATTTTGCGTATATAATACCACCGGAAACAGTAATTGTCAATTTCTGTACAGCATTATTATTCTGAAAGAGGTACAAAAGAAGGCACGGTAAACTGTGACGACAGAATACCGTGCCTTGCTTGTTCTTATAACAAGCGTCGATGTCCCCCGAGTCTCGCCTGCCGGCTCGGTCGGTGCTTCTGCCTTCGGCAGAGGTGTCCACCGGACAC